>JALYRN010000455.1 GCA_030855295.1 Myxococcota bacterium
CATCGCGCCTGCGTCTGCGCCGACGCGGACAGCGAGGCCGAGCGCGAGAGCATCGCCGCGTTCGTCGCCGCGCTGGCCGCGCTGCACGACGCGCTGCGCTGCCGCACCGACGCGATGGCGCCGACGAGCCCTCGATCGCCCCGGCACGACGTCTGCACCGACGGCTCCCAGAGGAGGTCGTGATGGGCTTGGCCAAGCCGGGGATGGTTCTCTCGTTCGCACGCGGTCGCGCGCGACACGTCGCACGCGAGCTGATCGAGCTGGAGTTCCGCCTCGACGTGGAAGAGCTCACGGCGGACGGCGCGCTGAGGCTGCTCCGGACCGAGCGCGATCTCTTGCGTCGCGAGATCGGCGTCCGCGTCCGGGAGCTCGCGCGGCTCGGCTCCGATCTCGGCAAGGACGACCCCGTCCGTGGCGCGATCGAGCGCACCTGTGGCTGCTACGTGGCACGGCTCGCGTGCGCCGACGACCCCGAGGAGGGCTCGGAGCCGGAGATCGAGTGGGCGCTCGCGCTGTGCGAGCTCGAGC
This sequence comes from Myxococcota bacterium, assembly GCA_030855295.1. Taxonomy (GTDB): domain Bacteria; phylum Myxococcota_A; class Polyangia; order Polyangiales; family Sandaracinaceae; genus Sandaracinus. The sequence goes on from JALYRN010000455.1 coordinate 529, forward strand.
GATCCCTCTCGTCGCGCGCCCCGGCGCGGCCGCGGGTCGTCAGCGAGCCGATCGCGAAGGCCGCGCCCGTCGAGCGCTGACCGAACGGCCGCCCATCAAGAAGAGCGCGAGCCCGTCTTGCCGTGGAGCCATCGCGCGCCGGTCGCCTGACGGCCGCGCACCACACCGCGCCGCCGCCGAGCGAGCACCGCCTTCTCGATCGCGCCGATCAGCGAGATGACCTGGAAGGGCTTCTCGACCCACGCGTCGAAGAGACTGCTCTCTGCTGGATCCAGCCCCGCGATCGAGCGCGTGAGGACGACGAAGCCCGGTCGATCGTCGCCGAGGCGCTCGCGCGCGAGCGTGATGAGCCGCGAGCCCGAGAGCTCCTTCATGCGCTGCTCGGTGATCACGACGTCGCAGCGCGGCTGCTGTCGCGAGAGCGGCGCCGGCACCAGGATCTCGAGCGCCGACAGCGGCGAGCTGAAGCCCAGCGTGCGGAAGCCGACGTCGCGCAGCACGCCGTTGACGCTCCGGACCATCCATGGATCCTCGTCGACGACGGCGACCAGCACTTGCTCGCGCGCGATGGTGTCCTGATCGGTCAATCGTCCGTCCCCCGCGGCCCGGGAGCAGCCTACATCGCCGCGCCGCTCTCGCCCACAAGGGAGAGCTCCCCTCCGTGGAAGGCGTCACTCCGCGAGGTGACAGGCGACCTGGTGCGCCGGCGCCTTGTGCTCCAGCGCGGGGTCGAGCACGTCGCACAAGCCCTTGCGCGCGATCGGGCAGCGCGTGTGGAACCGGCAGCCGCTCGGCGGTGCGATCGGGCTCGGCACGTCTCCCTCGAGGACGATCCGCGTCCGCGCGCGCGTCGGATCCGCCACCGGGATCGCGCTCAGCAGCGCCTTCGTGTACGGGTGCTTCGGCGACTCGTAGATCGCGTCGGACGGCGCGATCTCGACGATGCGCCCGAGGTACATCACGGCGACGCGCCGGCTCATCCAGCGCACCACCGCGAGGTCGTGCGCCACGAAGAGATACGAGAGCCCGAGCTCGTCCTGCAGGTCCTTGAGCAGGTTCACGATCTGCGCCTGGATCGACACGTCGAGCGCGCTGACCGGCTCGTCGGCGACGACGAAGCGCGGCTCGACCGCGAGCGCGCGCGCGATGACGATGCGCTGCCGCTGCCCGCCCGAGAACTCGTGCGGGTAGCGGCGCATGGAATCGGCGCGCAGACCGACCCGCTCGAGCAGCTTCGCGACGCGCTCGCGCTCCTCGCTCGCAGTGCGCGCGATCCCGTGCACCCCGAGCGCCTCGCCGATCGCCGCCTGCACCGTCAGCCGCGGGTTCAGCGCGCCGAACGGATCCTGGAAGATGATCTGCATCCGGCGCCGCAGCGGCCGCAGCTCGGCCTGCGAGAGCGACAGCAGATCGCGGCCCTCGAAGACGATGCGCCCCGACGTCGGCTCGATCAGCCGCAGCACCAGCCGCCCGAGCGTGCTCTTGCCGCAGCCCGACTCGCCCACGAGCCCGAGCGTCTCGCCGGGAGCGATCGACAGGTCGACTCCGTCGACCGCGCGCACCACCGCCCCGCGACGATCGAAGATCCCGCGCTTCTGCGCGAAGTGCTTCGTCAGCCGCTCGACGGACACCAGCGGCGCATCCGAAGCGACCGCCTCGGCGCGGGCCGGCTCGAACGCCTCCGCCGCGGGCCCGGTGTCGATCTCAGACAAGGGTCTTCTGCTCCGTGTCCGCCGCGATCGCGGCCGCGACGAGCTCGCCCGAGCGCACACACGCGACCCGATGCGACCCGCTCTCCACCACCGCGTTCTCGCGATACGTCGGCGCGACCGCGTCCTCGCGAGACGTCGGCGCGATCGTCGCCGCAACGAGCGCCGGATCGTCGGCGCGGCACGCATCGGCGACGTGCTCGCAGCGATCCTGGAACCGGCACCCGCTCGGCAGGTGGCGGAGGTCCGGCACCATGCCCGCGATCGTGTGCAGCCGCCGCCTTCCGCTCGCCGCGTCGTCGATGCGCTCGCCGAGCGACGGCACGCTGCGCAGCAGCCCGCGGGTGTACGGATGCATCGGCTGCGCGAAGAGCGAGCGCACGTCGGCGCGCTCGACCAGCCGCCCGGCGTACATCACCGCAACGTCGTCCGCGAGCTCCGCGACCACGCCCAGATCGTGGGTGATCAGGATCACGCTCGTGCCCGTCTCGCGCTGGAGCGTGCCGAGCAGCTCCAGGATCTGCGCCTGGATCGTCACGTCGAGCGCAGTCGTGGGCTCGTCGGCGATCAACACCTCCGGCTCGCACGCGAGCGCGATCGCGATCATCACGCGCTGCCGCATGCCGCCCGAGAGCTGGTGCGGGTACCCGTCGATGCGCTCGCCCGGCGCCGGGATGCCGACGCGCTCGAGCAGCTCGATCGCACGCTTGCGCGCCGCCGCGCCGCGCAGCCCGAGGTGCGCGCCGAGCGTCTCCTCGATCTGCCGGCCGATCGTGTAGACGGGGTTCAGCGAGCTCGACGGATCCTGGAAGATCATCGAGATGCGCCGCCCGCGGATCGCGCGCAGCTCGCGCTCGGACAGCCGCGTGAGGTCGCGGCCCCCGAGCAAGATGCGGCCTGCCGCGATGCGCCCGGGCTCGGGCACCAGGCCCATGATCGACAGCGACGTGACGCTCTTGCCGCACCCGCTCTCGCCGACGATCGCGAGCGTGCGGCCGGCCGCCACCTCGAACGAGACTCCGTCGACGGCGCGCACTTCGCCTTCGTCGGTGTCGAAGATCGTGACGAGATCCTCGACGACGAGGATCGGCTCCGTCATCAGGCGCGGAGTCTAGCAGTCGAGGTTCCGAGCGTCAGTCGCACTCGACCATCTCGACCTCGAGCCCCGGCCGCGGCGTCTGGACGAACGCATCCGCCGGCACCTCGACGTTCAGGTCGATCGACTCGAAGCGGACCAGCGTGTCGATGCCGCGCGACGGATGCTCGAAGCGCACGCGGAACGGCATCGAGACCTGCGCGCCCCCGGGATCCGCGACCGCCTGGTAGTTCTCGTAGGTGACGCGCCACTCGAGCGACCCGTCGGGCGCGAGCACGCGCGACTCGACGAGGCGCATCCGCTGCCGCTCCGGCGGCGCGGATGCGTCCTCCTGGAGCACCTCGAGCGCGATGTGCTGGGTGCGTCCGTCGGCTCCGTGCAGCACCACGCGGTACACGCCTCCGTCGCACGAGAGCTCCGAGCGCTCGGCCTCGATGCGCGGCGTCTGCCCCGTCAGCAGCAGCGCGACCTCGTCGCCCGCGAGCGGGATCCCGAGCAGCCGCTCGATGTTCGCCGGGCACGTCGGCCCGACGTAGAAGTGATCCTCGCGCAGGTCGGTCAGCGCGAACGTCGTGCCGTCGCTGGTGAGGATCGCCGCCGGCCCGAGCTGCGTCATCGCGTCGAAACGGACGCGATCCGGCTGCTCGAGGAACATGAGCACAGTGCCGCGGATGCGCCCCTCGGCGTCCCGGCGATCGACCCGCGCCTCCGCACGGATCACCCGCACGGTCGCGCGCGTGTCTCGATACGACGCCAGCGCGCTCGCTGGATCGGCGAACCGCGCCCGCGGGCACGTGCCGCCCGAGCAGCCGCCGAGCACCATGAGAAGTCCGAGAAGTCCGAGCGCAGCGCGGTTCGTCACGCGCGGATGCTAGCAGCCCGTCGATCAACCGCTCGCGCCCTGCCGAAGCGCGGGTAGAACCGCACCGAGCCCGCGTAGAACGCCCACGTGGAGCTCGCGATGCTCGCGCATTATCCGGACCCCGCCCGCCCCGCGCCGGGCTTCCTCGAGGCGACTGGCGGCGCGCTGCTGATCGGTCGCGTCCTGCCCTTCTGCGGTCTGGGCGAGGAGCTGCTCGAGGTGTGGGATCGCTGGGCGCAGCTCGCGGGCGACGGGCTCACGGTGGTGCCGGCGCACGACCTCTCGCGCTTCGCGGAGTACGCGGGGCTGCGCGGCTGGTTCCGGATCGTGATCGGGGCGCCGGTCGCCATCGTGCACGCCGAGCAGGGGCCCTCGCCGGGCTTCGACCACCGCGCGATCACCGACGCCGCCGGGCGCGCGAGCGAGCTGCTCGACGTCGCGAAGATCGACGCGCTCTGCGAGCTGCTGGGCGCCTCCGATGCGCGCTCGTTCGCGACCCAGCGCACGCGCGCGCTCCTCGTGCCGTTCGGGCCGATCGCCTCGGCGCACCTCGCGTACGGCGTGCTCGCGCCGCCGCTCGAGCTGCCACCTGCGGGTCGCGCGCGCGTCCGCGGGACCGACATGCAGCAGCGCCCCCACCCGCTATCCGTGCACGGATGCGTCGTCGCGAGCGCGTGCGACTGGGACATCGCCGAGCCCGAGCTCGGCATCGAGGCCCACGCCGCGCGCGCCTCGGTGGAGGCCGCATACCACCTCGTCGCACGCTACGGCTGAAGCATTCGTTGCTCCGAGGAAGGGGTTCGGGCACGGTCGAGGCGTGAGACCGTCGCTCTTGCTCGCAGTCGGCTGCCTGTCGCTCGTCGGGTGCTCGCTCGACCGGCTGTCGATCAGCGGGGCCGGAGGCGAGCTCGTCGACGCGGCGCTCGCGGACGCCTCGTTCGATGCGGGCCCGGGCTCCGACGCCGGCCCCGGCTTCGACGCGGGCCCTGGCTTCGACGCGGGCCCTGGCTTCGACGCGGGCCCGGTCGACGGCGGTCAGGACGCCGGCTCCGACGGAGGTCAGGACACCGGACCGCGGCCGTGCAGCCCCGCCGAGGATCGCTGCGTCGGTGGCGTGCTCGCGTCGTGCGACGTCGGCACCGGCACGATCACGAGCGCGCCGTGCTCGGCGCTCGGCTGCAACACGGCCGGGACCGCGTGTGCGGTCCTGGTGCCCTCGAATGTCTCGCGCTCGCTGTTCGATGGTCCGGCCTCGCCGCTCGACGTCACGGGAGACACCACCTACGACACCAGCACCTGCCTCGAGGGAGGCATGACGCACACGCAGGCGCCGCCGGGGCCCAGCGTCTGCGTGCGTCGCCTCTCGCGGCTGACGGTCGCGTCGGGCAGGACGCTGACGATCGTCGGCTCGCGCCCGCTCGTGCTGCTGGTGAGCGGGGACGTCACGATCGACGGCGCGATCGACGTCTCGGCCACCGGCATCACGCCGGGCCCGGGCGGCGGCATCGGCGGCAACGGCGGCATGCCCGACGGCATCGGCGCGTTCCCCGGGCTTCGCGCCGCTCCCTCGACGACGAACGCGGATGGCGGCGGCGGAGGCGGAGGCTTCTGC
>JALYRN010000024.1 GCA_030855295.1 Myxococcota bacterium
CTCCGGTGCCGCGCCCGCGGGCGTCGCACGCTCGGGGAGGCGCGCGAGGATCTCGCCGAGCAGGCGCACCATCACCGCGTTCGCGAGCGAGTGCTGCGGCGGGCCGTCGGTGAGGCAGTCGATCATCGCCGCCTGCTCGCGGCTGCCGGCGGGCGCGAGGTGATCGAGGACCTCGCCGGGAATGCCGATCGGGAAGAACGCCTCGTCGTGCTCGTGCTCGTGCTCGTGCTCGTGCGGACCGTGACCCTGCGGACCGTGCCCGCGCGGGCCGCGATCGTGGGGCGGCACGCGCATCGGCACGCGCGCGAGCCGGTGCGGGTCCGAGCCGCTCGCCGCGCTCGAGGGCGGCAGCCGATCGAGCACGGTGCCGAGCAGCTCGAGGAGCACGAAGTTCGCCCCGCGGTGGTGCGCGGGGCCGGCGTCGAGGATGCAGCGCAGCAGCCACTCGCGATCGCGCGCGTCGGGCACGAACGGCGCGAGGATCGCGTCGATCTCGTCGTGCCGGATGAACGCTGCGATCGCCGAGGACGGGATGCGCCGGTGCTTGGAGGGCGGCACGCGGGGAAGGTGTATCCGAAACGGGCGCGGATCGCGATCGTTCGTCGGCGGGAATTGAGCATGCCGAGCGCGGCTCGCCTACGATCGCCCGGCCGTGAGCTTCTCCGAGATCGCCTCGCTGGTCCGTCGCTTTCTCGCCTCCGATCTCTTCGCGATCGGCGGCACGAAGGTCACGATCGCGACGCTCCTGACTTCGATCGCGATCATCGTCGCGACCTTCGTCCTGTCGAGCGTCACGCGGCGCATCGTCAAGCGGGCGTTCGCCCGTCGCGGCGTGCAGGACCAGGGCACCTACGCGGTCGTGGTGCGCCTGGTGCACTACGCGTTCGTCGCGCTGGGGCTCTCGGTCGCGCTGCAGACTGCGGGCATCGAGCTCGGTGCGCTCTTCACCGCGGGCGCGGTGTTCGCGATCGGGTTCGGCTTCGCGATGCAGAACATCGCGCAGAATTTCGTGGCCGGCGTGATCCTGCTCCTCGAGCGCGCGATCAAGCCGGGCGACGTCATCGAGATCGAGGGCGAGGTGGTGCGCGTCGTGGACATGGGCATCCGCGCGACGGTCGTACGAACGCGTCTCGACGAGGACATGATCGTGCCCAACGCGACGCTCGTGCAGGGCATCGTGAAGAACTTCACGTTCAGCGATCCGCACTACCGCCTGCGCGCGGACGTCGGCGTGTCGTACGACTCCGATCTGCAGCTGGTCGTCGAGACGCTCGGCGAGGTCGCGCGCACGATCGAGTGGCGCGTCGCGGGCAAGGAGCCGCTCGTCCTCTTGACGAAGTTCGGGACCAGCTCGGTCGACTTCGAGGTCTCGGTGTGGTGCGACGATCCGTGGAAGTCGCGCATCGCGCTCTCGGATCTCTACCTCGCGGTGTGGTGGGCCTTCCGCAAGAAGAGCATCACGATCGCGTTCCCCCAGCTCGACGTGCACCTCGATCGCCCGGTCTCCGAAGCGCTCACTCGCCTCGCGAGCTAGGGGGCGCGCGTCAGGAATTCCGCGAGCGCGGGCCAGTACGCGGGATCGCGCCACAGATCGTTGTGCCCGCGCCCCGCCAGGCGCACGAGGCGGGCGCTCCGGCTCGCCGCGCGCGCCCGCTCGGCCTCGTCGATCGAGATCAGCGTGTCCTCCTCTCCGTGGAGCATCAGGACCGGGATCTCCACCGCGGCGATCTTCGGGAGCGGATCGAGCCCCGCCCGCTCTTCGTCGGTCACCGACGCCGGATCCACCCCGCGCCGCTGCGCGAACGCGTCCACGTCCGCGAAGCCGCTGTCCACGATCAGCCCCGCGATGCCGCCGTCCGCCGCGACCTCCCACGCGGCCGCGCTCCCGAGCGAGCGCCCCATCACGAAGAGCGGTCCGTCGGTCATCGCGCGCACCGACGCGAGCACGACGTGCGCGTCGTCGAGGAGGCGCTGCATCGTCGGGATGCCGGTGCTGCGCCCGTAGCCACGGTAGTCGACGACCGCGAACCGGAGCCCGAGCGACGCGAACCTCGGCGCGGTCGCGTCCCAGTCCGCGACGATCTCGCCATTGCCGTGGAAGAGCAGCACGACCGGCGCGCGCTCGCCGAGCCTGCCGCCGTGCACGCGCAGCTGCAGCGTCGCGCCGTCGACCTCGATCGCGTGATCACTCGCGCCCGCGGGCGTCGTTCCGGTGTCCGCGCGCGGGTAGAAGAGGCGACCGACGAAGTCCTCGCGATCCAGCAGCGTCATGGCAGGTCGATATCACGTCGACGCGTGGGGCGACCGCGTGACCTCGATGCGGTTCCACCAGCAGGCGATCACCGCGATCTGAAGCGACGAGAACGACGATGGCGGACGGACATCACGAAAAGCCAATGCCCCGGACTTGTGTAACTGCTTCCGAACCGTGCGCACGTCCGGGTGGGAGTCGTGAGATACAACTGTTCGCTCATGACTCGCACGCTGCCGCCGATTGCCCCGCTCGCCGAGACTGTCGCCCGCATGCTCGGGGGCGTCCCGCGCGTGCTCGACGCTGGCGAGCTCGGCGATGGCGAGCTCGACGATGGCGACGAGCTCGGCTCGGCCGCGGTTGCGTTCGACGGATGGCATCGAGTCTTGATCCGGACCCACGTGCGCTCCGTGTCGCTCTCGCTCCCGACCGAGGGGAGCTGGAGCGTCCAGACGCCCGACGACCTCCGCCGAATCGAGCCCGAGCTCCGCGCTGCGCTGCAGGCGCCGCGCGAGATCTCGATGAGCGACGCCATCGTCGGGCTCGCGCCGATCGCCGCACGCCTCACCGGGAGCCCGTGGCGGGTGCGCTTCCCAGGCGTGCCCTCGCCACGGGAGTCGTGGATGAAGCACGGCGAGCACAGCATCGGCGTGTTCCAGGGGGAGCGCTCGGTGCGGATCGTCGTGTGGATCGGCGACGAGCCGAGGGCGACCGTGGTCCAGGCTCCGGACGCGCTGGCCGCGCTGCACCCGTGGCTCGAAGGCGCGCTGCGAGCGCAGCAGGTGTCGCTCGCAGCCGCTGATGCAGAGACGTCGCGCGAGGCCGGGCGCCCGCTGCCGGATCGCGGCGCGGTGCTCGCGCACCTCACCCGCGGCGGCCGCATCCGAACGGGCGGCGGTCGCTGGTACGAGACGTTCTTCTGGGAGGGCCGCCTGCGACGCGAAGTGTTCGACGAGGGCGCCACCCACGTGCAGGACGCGAGCGAGCACGAGCTGGAGCGCGCGATCGAGTCCTCGCCAGACGCCTTCCGCAGGGCGCTCGGCCTGCGGAGCTGAGCGAGGGCGGGATCCACGCCGTGAGCGCGAGTGCGAACGGACGAAGCTGCGTCCAGTGTCGGCGGCGTAGGCACAGGCCGTCGACATGATCGCTTTCGGTCAGGAGCGGTACGGCACGCCTTGGTGCGCTCACCGTGATGGGCTCTCGGACGCGAGGACGTCGAGCGCCACGTGCTCGACGTCATCGTCGCAATAGGACTGCGCGAAAACGATCCCGTACGCGAGGCGGAGCGTGCCAGTCGCCACATCGACGAATGCGTTCATGAGCTCTGGGAGCTCCGGTCCTGGAGGCGGGTCGTCGCCCTCGCCCCTGCAGGACGGCTGCGACGCGGCAGCGCCCGGCCGCACGTCTCGCGGCGTGACCGTCTGAGCGGACGCAGCGCGGGACGAAGCGACGACCAGAGCGAGTGCGATCCCAACAGCGAGAGTGGCACGAAGGATAGGCATGTGCCGCCGACTCGAGCACGCGTCGTGCCGATGTCGCGCGCAGCACGATAACCATGCTTCGACCCGGAGTGGACAGGTCACCTGCTGCGCCGACCTTCCTGGGACTACGTCGCTCGCTGGATCGAGTGATCCCCCGAGTCGTGCATCGCGCAGGGGCGCACGCGATGGAACGAGATCACGACGCTCGCGCCAGGCGCGTCGTGGGGATGTCGGGGCGCGGCGCGAGCAGCTCGCGGAGGTACCAGCGCCGGAACTCGAGCGTCGGCGCGTCGAGGATCACGGAGCGCTCTGCACCCGGCTCGGGCACCTCGGCCGGCGACGAGCTCTCGACCACCGCTCGGTCCTCGGCGAGCACGCGCGCATTGAAGAGGTCGGCGAGCCAGAGGAGCGGGTTGTGGCGGCCCCAGTCGCGGGTCGCGACGACGATCATCTTCGTGCGCCGATCGTCGACCGGAACGCAGAACACGTGCTGCACGATGCGGCGCCCGGGCTCGATCACGAGCGGGAGCACCATCGCGTTGGGCCGCCTCCACTCGAGCGAGCCGAGCCGCGATGTGCCGAGGCGCGCGACGATCTCCATCCCGAACGGCCGCGGCGTGAGCTCGAGCTCCATCGCGCCGCCGGACTGCATCGTCGCGCGCACGCCGCGACCGATCGTGCGCCGGTGCACGAACGGCAGGTGCGGGAAGTCGAGCATGTTCTCCATCGCGCGCGTCCAGTGCGTCGCCCACTCTTCGACCACGAACGAGCGCGGCGCGCGCTCGTCGGCGAGCATCGGATGCAGCGCCGGCATCTCGGGTGGGGCCGAGGTGGTGGTGCAGATCCAGACGAGGCCGCCGGCCTCGCGCACCGGGATCGACGTCGCCGAAGAGCGAGCGCGCGCGGCATCCGAGACCTCGCACATCGGCACGTGCGCACAGCGCCCGTCGAGATCGAAGCGCCAGCCGTGGAACGCGCACTGGAGCGTGCCGTCCTCCTGAACCGTCCCGAGCGACAGCGCGACGCCGCGATGCGGACAGCGATCGATCAGCGCGCCGAGCCGGCCATCGCGCGCTCGGACGAGCGCGATGTCCTCGCCCGCGATCCGCGCTCGGACCACGCGTCCGGCGCGGACGCGCGATGTGAGCTCGACCGGGGTCCACTGTGCAGGGAAGCGCTCGAACATCCGGAGCTCCATCTTTTGTGTATACCGAGCGATATACGCAAAACGACCGAGGGTCAAGTCTCGTTGTTGTAGTGCGGCTTCCATCAGTCCGATCGGGCTATATTGAATCCATGGGAAGGGTCCCCGGCGCCCGCAACGCCGACTACGACGCGACGCGCGACGCGATGCTCCGACGGATGCGTGCACGCCTGCTCGCGCCCGACGGGGCGCGTGCGAGCTTCCGCGAGCTCGCGGAGGCAGCAGGCGTCGGTCCTGCGACGCTGCGGCACTACTTCGGCACGCGCGAGGGAGCAGTGCGCGCCGCGCTCGCGCAGATGCACGAGGACGGGATGCCCTACCTGCTCCGCGTCACCGCGCCGCCGAGCGCACCGCTCCGCGAGTCGCTCGGCGAGCTGCTCGCGATGGTGATGCTGGGCCTGCGCTCGGGCGTCGGCGCGATCCACGCGCTCGGGCTCTCGGCAGGCCTGCGCGACGAGGCGCTCGGACCGGCGTACCTCGAGCACGTCCTCGAGCCGACGCAGCAGGCCTTCGAAGCGCGGCTCGCGCACCATGCCGCGCGGGGCGAGCTGCGCGAGGGCGCGGACCTGCGGCTCGCAGCGCTCCAGCTGATCGCTCCCGTGCTGCTCGCGAGCCTCCACCAGCGAGAGCTCGGAGGCGCCGAGTGTCGACCGCTCGACGTCGACGCGGCGCTCACGCCGCACCTCGAAGCGTGGATCCGCGCGTGGGCGCGCGAGGCGCCGACCACGCGACGCAGGTGACGCGGCGCGGCGTCCGATGTGGGAGGGTGAGGTGTCGCGGTGCGAGCGTCCGCCGCGACGTGTGGCGAGGTTCTCCGCCGGCGGCGCGCAAACGCGCGTATGCTCGTGCGACCCGATGCCGCTGGAGAGAGACGACGCGCCACCATGAAGACTCACGCTCGGCTCGTGCTGACCAAGACTCTCACTGGGATCCAGGGATTCGACGAGATCACGCAGGGTGGTTTGCCCCGCGGACGCACGACCTTGGTGGTGGGCGGCCCGGGCTGCGGAAAGACCGTCTTCGCGCTCCAGTCGCTCGTCAACGCGATCCACGGCACCGGCGAAGCGGGCCTCTTCGTCGCGTTCGAGGAGAGCACCAGCCAGATCATCGCCAACGCCGCCACGTTCGGCTGGGATGTGCCCGCGATCGCGGGCAAGAAGCTCTACTTCCTCGACGCGCGCCTCTCACCCGAGGTGGTGAAGGCGGGCGAGTTCGATCTCGCGGGCATGCTGAAGATCCTCGAGATGAAGGCGGCGGAGCTCGGGGCGAAGCGCGTCGTCTTCGATGGGATCGACGTCTTGCTGAGCCTCCTCGACGATCCCGCGGCGGAGCGTCGCGAGCTGTACCGGATCCGCGACTGGCTCTCGCACACCGGCCTGACCGGGATCATCACGCAGAAGGCCGGCGCCAACGCGGAGCTCGAGGGACGCTACGGGTTCCTGCAGTTCATGGTCGACTGCGTGATCATCCTTCGGCATCAGGTGGTCGACGGATCCGCCTTCCGCAGCCTGCGCGTGATGAAGTATCGCGGCTCGGGGTTCTCGGCGGACGAGTTCCCGATCTCGCTCACGAGCGACGGGCTCCAGCTCACCAACCGCGGCCCCGCCGAGCTGCGATATGCGGTGACGGACGAGCGGATCTCGTCGGGGCTCCCGCGCCTCGACCACATGCTCCGTGGCGGCTTCCATCGCGGCACCAACGTGCTGATCTCCGGCGCGCCCGGGACCGCCAAGTCGACGCTGTCGGGGCTCTTCGCGGCTGCCGCATGCGAACGCGGCGAGCGCGTGCTCTACGTGAGCTTCGACGAGGGTGCCGATCAGATCATCCGCAACCTCCGCTCGGTCGGCGTTCGTCTCGCGCCTCACGTGAAGTCGGGGCTGCTCAGGATGCACTCGACGCGCACGCGGGGGCCCAACGTCGAGGATCAGTTCGGCGATCTGCGCGCGAAGGTGCGCGAGCACCGCCCTCGCTGCTTGGTGATCGACCCTCTCTCGGCGCTCTCGACGAAGCTCGCTCACCTCCCCTCGGCGGACGCCGCGCAGCAGTTCCTCGACTTCCTCAAGGGCGAGGGCGTCACCGTGTTGAACACGTCGCTGATGGACGGGCTCAGCACCGACGAGGCGACGGCGACCGGCATCTCGACGATCGCCGACACGTGGATCCACCTCTCGTACGTGGTCCAGGACGGCGAGCGGAACCGCGCGCTGACGATCGTGAAGTCGCGCGGCACCGGCCACTCGAACCAGGTGCGTGAGCTGAAGCTCTCGGATGAAGGCGTGACCCTCGCCGACGTGTTCGTCGCGCAGGGCCGAGTGCTGATGGGCGTCGCCCGCTGGCAGTGGGAGCAGGAGCAAGCCGCGTCGCACCAGCGCACGCAGGTCGCGTCCGAGTTCAAGCGACTGCAGCTCGAGGTCGCGCAGGCCGAGGCCGCTGCGCGGCTCCGGGTGATCGAGGCCGAGATGGATGCGCGACGCGCCGAGATGGGCGTCCTGGCCCTCGCCACCGGGTCGGCGTCGCAGCTGCTCGAGACCGACCAGGAGGTGCTCCGCAGGATGCGCCACGCCGACGACGAGGCCCACGACGTCGGGCGCACCGGAGTCGAGCGATCGGAGCCAGGGAAGAGCGCCGCGAAGGCGGGCGCCGTCGCGGGCGCCGCGGTCGAGCGAGTGAGGGCGCCCGCGGCGGCGAGGCGCGACGCCACCAAGCGCCGCAAGACTGGAAGGTCTTGAGCATGTCGGACGTCGCGACCAAGGCAGCCGATCTGCTCCTGCGCCTCTACATCGCGGGCAATGCACCGAATTCGCTGCGCGCAGTCGCGAACGCGAAGGCGATCTGCCTCGCGCACTTCGCCGCTGCGCACGAGCTCGAGATCATCGACATGCTCGAGGATCCGCGCCGCGCTCTCGCGGATGGAGTGATCGTGACACCCACGCTCCTGAGGCTCTCGCCTGCGCCGATTCTAAGGGTGATCGGCGACCTCAGTGACACGCCTCGGGTGCTCCTGACACTGGCCAGCACATGAGCCCGACCGACGCGCGCGACGCGCAGGAGCTCGCGCGCCGGCTGTCCGAGGCCGAGGCCACCATCGAGGCCCTGCTCTCGGGGCAGATCGATGCGGTCGTAGACACTGCGAGCAAGACTCCGCTGCTGCTCTCGAAGGCGCAAGACGCGCTTCGTGAGAGCGAGGAGCGGTATCGCCGCATCGTCGAGACCGCCAACGAGGGAATCTGGACGGTCGATCCGAGCTCGAGGATCACCTTCGCGAATCATGTGCTCGCGGCGATGCTCGGGTATCTTCCGGGCGAGCTCCTCGGAGCCTCTCTGCTCCAGATCTTCCCCGAGTCCGACCACGCCGAGGTCACGCGCCGGATCGAGCGCTCACGCCGGGGTGCGTGGGAGGAGAGCGAGGTCGAGCTGGCGCGGAAGGGCGACCACTCGAAAGTCTGGGCGCTGCTCAAGACCAGCCCGATCCGAGACGCGGAGGGCGTCTACGTGGGCACCCTCGCGATGGTCACCGATCGTACGCGCCACAAGCAGGCCGAACAGGCGCTGCGAGCGAGCGAGGAGCAGTATCGCCAGATCGTCGAAGCGACGAGCGACGGTGTCATCAAGGTCGACGTGAACCTCGAGGTCGTGTTCGTGAACGGACGACTCGCCGCGATGCTCGGCCGCGATCCGCAGGAGATGATCGGGGCGAGCGCGCTCGTGCTGATGAGCGCTCCCGCGCTCGAGAGCGCGTCCGAGCAGTTCCAGCGGCGTCCGAACGAGGCAGTCGACACGAGCCTTCGGCACGCAGACGGAACCGAGGTCGCGGTCAACATCGCCATCACGCGCCTCATCGACGAAGAGGGGCGATCGGTGGGGCACCTCGGTGTGGTCCGCGACGTGACCGAGCGCAAGAAGCTCCAGTCGCAGCTCATGGTGAGCGACCGGATGGCGTCGGTGGGCACCCTCGCCGCGGGCGTCGCGCACGAGATCAACAACCCGCTGGTCGCAGTGATCGCGAACCTGGACTACGTCGCCGAGGTCTTGGCGCGCAGGCTGGCCGCCGGCCCGAGCGCCGGTCTCGCCATGCCGACGGAGGCCTGGCTCGTGGAGGAGCTCGAGGGGCCGCTCGACGACGCGCGGGAGGCCGCCGATCGCGTGAGGTTCATCGTCCGCGATCTGAAGATCTTCTCGCGCTCACCGACCGAGGAGCCGCGCGGCATCGTCGACGTCGAGGCCGTCATCGAGTCGTCTCTTCGGATGGCGTGGAACGAGATCCGCCACCGCGCGCGGCTCGTGAAGAGCTACGGCCGCGTCCCTGGGGTCGAGGCGAACGAGGCGCGTCTCGGACAGCTCTTCCTCAACCTGCTGATCAACGCTGCGCAGGCGCTCGAAGAGGGGCGAGCAGACGTCAACGAGATCCAGATCGTCACCTTCCTCGAGGACGATCGGGTCGTCGTCGAGGTCCGCGACACCGGTGCGGGCATCCGTCCCGAGATCGTCGACAGGATCTTCGATCCGTTCTTCACGACGAAGGCGGTCGGCGTCGGCACCGGGCTCGGCCTGGCCATCTGCCACCGCATCGTCACCGACATCGGGGGAGAGCTGACCGTCCGGAGCGAGCTCGGAAAGGGCACGACGTTCCGCGTGCTCCTCCCCCTCGCGCGTCACGACGAGAGCGAAGTGGTCGCGCGCGCGGTCGTGGCGCCGGTCCCCGGTCGCCGCGGCCACATCCTGGTGGTGGACGACGAGGAGCTGGTCCTCCGCGGTGTGAAGCGCATCCTCGCCAAAGAGCACGAGGTCGTCACTCTCGTCAGAGCCGCGGACGCGCTCGCGCTCTGCGCCGGCGGTCAGAGCTTCGATCTGATCCTCAGTGATCTGATGATGCCGGAGATGACCGGCATGGATCTGCACCGCGAGCTCGCGCTCGTCGCTCCGGCTCAGGCCGACCGGATGATCTTCCTCACCGGCGGCGCGTTCACTCCTGGAGCGCGCCACTTCCTCTCCGAGCCGCCGAAAGAGCACCTGGAGAAGCCCTTCGACGCCGCCAATCTCCGCGCGATCGTGCAGCGCTACCTGCGATGAGAGGGCGTCGGGAGGCTCCGATGGATCGACGGATCTCGAAGGTGGTCGCGGGGCTCGCGGTGGCGTGGCTCACGATCATCTCGCTCGCGTGTGGAGCCGGCGACGAGATGATGATGATGTGCGAGGTCGGCGCGGCGGCGTGCGCGTGTACCGCGGGCGACGGCTGTGATCCAGGCCTCGAGTGCGTGATGGACGTGTGCCGCGCCGCGGACTGCGCGTGCGATGTCGGCGACGCGTGCACGGCGAGCTGCGCGTGCGACGTCGACTGCCCGGTGGACGCGGGCACCCGCGCCGACTCCGGCCCGCCGGCGAGCAGCACGTGCACCGGCGTCGTCGATGGGTGCTGGCAGGGCTGCATCTCGGCGGGCACCACGATCTCGGCGTGCGTCGCGACGTGCGAGCTCGGCGATGCGTACGGCTGTTATGCGCTCTGCATCGACAACGGGGACGCGACGTCGACCTGCCGCTCGGTGTGCGGGATCCCTGGCCCGCTCGCCGAGCTCGGGTGCGCCGAGACATGCGTCGCGCGGGGCGACACGACCTCGACGTGTCGCGCGATCTGCGGGCTCTCGAGCGACTGTGGGGAGGTCGGCTGCGCGGGCGTGTGCGTCCAGCAGGGCGACAGCACCTCGGCGTGCAAGAGCGTCTGCACGCTGCAGACCGCGCGAGGCAGAGACGCCTGCTACGCGGTCTGCGCCGAGCGCGGCGAGCCGAGCTCGAGCTGCGCGATCATCTGCGGCTGACGGCGCCTGGACGCAGGAACGGAGACGAGCGGCGATCGGCGTGTGTCAGGGCTTGGTCGGGCGCATCGCGGTCTCGAACTCGTCCCAGTCGATCGCGCCGCTGCCATCGAGGTCGGCGGCGTGCATCAGCGCATCGAGCTCGGTGCCGCGCATCGCGTCGGCGCCATCGCGCAGCGCGCGATCGAGCTCGTCGCGCGAGACCAGGCCGTCGCCGTCGTCGTCGAGCGCGCGGAACGCGAGCGCGAGCGCGTGCTCGTCGCGCGGCTCGGGGCCGAACCACGTCGCGAGGAAGGTCGCGAGCTCGCTCCGGTCGATCGCGCCGCTGCCGTCGAGATCGAGGGTGCGCATCAGGTGATCGAGCTCGTGCTCGCGGAGCTCGATGCCCTGCTCCGAGAGGATGTGGCGCAGGTCCTCGCGATCGAGCCGCCCCGAGCGATCCAGATCGAAGACCTGCGCGACCCAGCGCGCATCGGGCGCCTGGACCTCGAGCAGGGTCGGTCGCGACGCGCGATCGAGGCGCGCGGCCCGGAGCGCGGCGACGAGCGCCAGGCCCAGCCGCGAGCGGACGACCTGCCGCCGGAGCGTGCGCTCCTTCGTCAGCAGCCAGATCAGGAAGCTCACGTCGACCGCCGCGAACACGAACGGCGCGATCTCGGGCACGAAGCGCGACGCGAGGTTCGCGAGCCCGGTGTAGAGCGTGACCTGCACGCAGAACATCATGTTGCGCTGGTGCTCGGTCACCCATCCCTGCAGCCACGCGCGCGGCGTGGGGCGCAGCCAGTACGAGACGTTGCGCCCGATCAGATAGAGGTACGCCGGGATCTGCACGACGTACACGATCGCGAACGGATACGTGTTCGGCGTCTCCGCCGCGCCGCCGCGCGCGAGCCGCGCGATGGCCCACACCGCGAGCGCGACGCCGAGCAGCAGGCTCGACATCGGCAGCGCGAGCATCACGGCGCGCATCGCCGGGGGCGGCGGCCGGTTCTTGTACTGAAGAGCCGCGAGCCCGTGCGCGAGGAAGTCGATGACGAGCGCGGAGATGAACGCGAACTGCAGATAGAGATAGAGCGAGAAGCCCTGGCCCGTCACGTCGAAGTAGCGCGTCGGCTCGAAGCCACGCGCCACCAGGATGTGCCCGCTGTTGATCAGCCCGTCGAGGAGGTGCACGAGCCACACGACGACGAACGCGCGCCCCGCACGCACGTGGACCGGTGTGCCCGGCTTCGCGACGAGCGGGATCAGGCAGAGCGTGAAGAGCAGCACGCCCGTGAGGTCGTGCGCCCACACCAGGAGCTGGAAGCCCCACCCGAACGGGTTCGGGTGCGCGTGGAAGGGCGTGACGTGCTCGGTGATCACCGGTGCGCCGGTCGCCCACGTCGCGCGATCGAGCAGCTGTCCGGTGCCTGCCACGATCATGCACACGACGCTGTGCACGCGCAGCCCGACCAGCACCGCGAGCACGGCGAGGAACGCCGCGCGTGGCATCGCGCGCCCGTGCTGACGCAGCCGCAGGAACGCGTTGCGCCGGATGCGGTCGCGCGCGATCTCGCGGAGCACGTGGCCGGGGTCGAGCACGCGCGAAGACTGGCGCGGCGCCGCGCGCGACGGCAAGCAGGACCGCGCCGGCCAGAGGGAATTGACCATGGGGAGCTGCGCTCCCGCCCGGTGAGCGCAGCAAGGAGCGAGCGACGTCTTCCGGTGGGCGTGCGCTGCGCGTAGCCTCGCGCTCGAAGAACGGAGGCTCATCGATGGCGCGCACGAAGCTCGAGGGAAAGGTCGCGCTGGTCACCGGCGCCGCCGGTGGGATCGGCCGGGCCACGGCGCTCGCGCTCGCGGAGCAGGGGGCGCGGCTCGTGGTGTGCGACGTCGACGAGCCGGGGCTGCGCGAGATCGCGGCGCAGCTCGGCGAGCGGCTCGTGCTCTCACGTCGCACCGACGTGTCGAGCCGCGACGACATGCGCGCGCTCGCCGACGAGGTGCACGCGCGAGTGCCGGCGCTCGACGTGCTGGTGAACAACGCGGGCGTCGGGCTCTCGGGATCGTTCGTCGACACGTCGCTCGAGGACTTCGAGTGGATCGTCGGGATCAACTTGTGGGGCGTGATCCACGGCTGCCACTTCTTCGTCCCGAAGATGGTCGAGGCGGGCGCAGGGCGGAGCGTGGTCAACGTCTCCTCGGCGCTGGGGTACTTCGCGGGCGCCGAGATCTCCGCGTACGCGACCACGAAGTTCGCGGTGTTCGGGCTGAGCGAGTCGCTCCGCGCCGAGCTCGCGCCGGCAGGCATCCACGTGGCGACCATCTGCCCCGGGATCATCGCGACCGGGATCATCGGGAAGTCGCGGTTCCGCGGCGTGGCCGACGAGGACGGCATGCGAGCGCGCGTCGCCGAGCTCTACCGCAAGCGCAACTACGGCCCCGAGAAGGTCGCTGATGCGATCGTCGACGCCATCCGCAAGCGCCGCGACGTCGTGCCGGTATCGCCGGAGGCGTGGGGGCTCTGGTACCTGAAGCGGCTGATGCCGAGCGGCGCCGGCATCGTCGCGCGCGCGATCTCCCGTCGCGCGAAGCAGGGCTGAGCCGACTTCTAGACAGCGCTGAGCGCGGCGCTCGCGCGGGCGGCGCGCGGCCCGTACGATCGCCGGATGCGCCTCTCGGTCGCCTCCTCGCTCTGTGCCGTGTGGATCGCCGCCTGCTCGAGCTCGCATGCGCCGGATGGCGGCGACGCCGCGCCGGACGCACGCAGCGACGCCCGGTGGGACGAGTGCACCGTGCCGAGCGAGTGCGTCGTCGTGCCTGCGAGCTGCTGCGGCTCGTGCGGCGCGGCCACGCGCGGTGACGCGACGGCGCTCAACCGCGCGCATCTCGGCGCGCATCGCAGCTCGGTGTGCACCGACGGGTTCGGTTGTCCGGCGTGCTTCAGCGAGCCCGACCCGACGCTGCTCGCAACCTGCGAGGCCAACCGCTGCATCGTCGTCGATCTCCAGACGCACGCGGCGACCGAGTGCACGACGCCCGCGGACTGCCGTGTGCGCGCGGTCGAGTGCTGCGAGTGCGGCGCGTCGATCACGCCGAGCACGGTCGTCGCGATCTCGAGCGCGAGCGCGCTCGAGGATCTCGTGTGCGATCCCGGCACCGGCTGTCCCGAGTGCCTGCCGGACTACCCGAGCACGTTCGGCGCGACGTGCGACGATGGCCGCTGCGTGGCGGTCTTCGCCGGCGCTCCGTGATCGCGCGCATCTCCGCGCACCGCCGTCAGGCAGGGGAGCCCACCGAGCGCGGCAGACGCGCCCGACTCGGGCTGGACCGAGGCGGCGGGCGACGAGACGACCGCGTCGCCCGTGGTCGGCGGCGCGCGGTGCACGCGTTCTGCAGCACAGTTGCAGAACGCGACGCACCAGGCGCGGACCTCGCCACGGGAGCTGTGCGAAACGGGTCGGCACGCAGTTCGCTGAGGCGCGCCGCTCGTGCTCTCGCGTCTGCCGTTATTCCGGGTCGCCGTGCTGATGTGCTCGATCGTTCCCGTCGTGGTGGTGGTCCGCCGCGTCGCCGCGCAGGTGGATGCCGCGGACGAACCGATCGCACGGGCGAGCGCGGAGCCGCTCGACTCCGACGGCGACGGGCTCTTCGATCACCACGAGGACGCCGACGCCGATGGCGCCGTCGGCGCGACCGAGACGGACCCTCACCACCCCGACACCGATCGCGACGGAGTCCACGACGCCGACGACCTGTCGCCCACCCACCTCGCGATCCCCGAGCCGATGGTGTTCGATCTCGTGCGCGGCCTCGACTCGCACGCTGGCGAGGTCGAGATCAACGCGCTCGTGCTCAGCGGCGCGCCCGGGCATGCCGGCAACCTGCGCTACGCGCCGGAGATCGAGGTCGCGTTCGCGAGCGGCTTCGGCCTCGAGCTCGAGCTCCCGGTGGAGGGCGACACCGTCGAGGGCGTGAAGGGCGCGATCCAGGGCCGGATCAGCCGCACCGACGACGCGCTCTGGATGCACGGGTTCCAGGTGATCGGCGAGTACCGCTTCGCGCACGACGTCACCGACGCGCACGTGCTGTGGCTGGTCACGGGCCTGATCACGCCGGACCTCGCGATGGTCGCCATGCTCGGCGGCCGCATCACGTTCCACGGTGACGACGACGTTCGCGGCCGCGCGATCGTGAACCTGTCCGGCTATCACGCGATCGGTCGTGACGTGTGGCTCGGCGCCGAGCTCAACGGCGCATGGGATCCGCTCGCCGGCGACCTGGCGGTGCGCGCCGTCCCGCAGGTCCACGTCTCGCTCCACCGCGTGTTTCGTGTCCAGCTGGGCCTCGGCGTCGAGCACGAAGGCACCACGCACCCGATCGGCGGAGGACGATTCATCATCGAGATGTGAGCGCGAGCGCGACTCACAGGATGACGTGCGAGAACGGGCGCGATGGACGACGAACACCACCAGAGCGCGAGCGTCGCGGCGGGTCGTCCCCCTGTGATACGACCGCGCCATGTCCGCCCCGCGCCTCTTCGCCCTCACGCTCGCGCTCACGATCGCGTGCGCGCCCGCGGCCGCCGTGCCGGACGACGCGGGAGGCGACGCTGGGCCGCGCGACTACCAGGCCGAGCCGTTCGAGCCCACGGCGGCGACGCGCGCGTACTGCGGGGAGCGCGATGACGACGCGATCGAGGCGCGCATCACGGCGCTGCTCTCGGAGCTGGCGCTCGACGAGAAGATCACGCTGATGCACGGGGCGGCGCTCGTGGATCGCGCGTGGCTCGTCCCGGGGAACGAGCGCCTCGGCGTGCCGGGGCTGCACATGCTCGACGGACCGCGCGGCCTCAGCCGGATGGTGCGCGTGCCCGCGACCGCGTTCCCGGTGCCGATGATGCGCGGCGCGACCTGGGATCCCGCGCTCGAGCGTGAGGTCGGCGCGGCGATCGCGCGCGAGGTGCGCTCGATCGGCGTCGACGTGCTGCTCGCGCCTACGATCAACCTGCTGCGCCACCCGCGCTGGGGGCGCGCGCAGGAGACGTACTCCGAGGACTCGCACCACATGGGCGAGCTCGCCGTCGCGTTCGTCGTCGGCGCGCAGTCCGAGGGCGTGATCGCGAGCGCGAAGCACTTCGCGGTCAACAGCATCGAGGACACGCGACACGAGGTCGACGTGACGATCGACGAGCGCACCCTACGCGAGGTGTACCTGCCGCACTTCCGCCGAGTGGTGGTCGAGGCGCGCGTCGGCTCGGTGATGAGCGCGTACAACTCGGTCAACGGGCTGTACTGCGACCTGAGCTCCCACCTGCTGACCGACATCCTGAAGGGAGAGTGGCAGTTCGCGGGCTTCGTCGAGTCCGACTGGATCCTCGGCACCCACGGAGACGTCGAGTCGATCCGCGCCGGCCTCGATCTCGAGATGCCGCTCGGCACGAATTTCCGGCGGCTCCGCGCGGCGGTCGCGGATGGGCGGATCGAGGAGCGCGAGCTCGATCGCACGCTGCGGCGGATCCTGCGCGCACAGCTCTGCTTCGGCCTCGACGAGTGGGAGCGGCCGATCGACGAGCCCGCCGCGCGACTGACCGCCGAGCATCTCGCGCTGGCGCGCGAGGTCGCGACGCGCGGCATCGTCCTCCTGAAGAACGATGCCGGCACGCTGCCGCTCGCGGGCGGGGCGTCGATCGCGCTGCTCGGCCGCAACGCGGACGTCGACAACATCGGCGATCTCGGCTCGAGCAGCGTGCTCCCTGCCGACGTCGTCACGGCGCTCGAGGGCCTCGAGGAACGCGCCGGCGTGACGGTGACTCACGTCCCGGGCACTGCTCTCGACGCGGCGGCGGAGGCTGTCGTGCGCGGGGCCGACGCGGTGGTGATCGTCACCGGCCTCGACCAGGACGACGAGGGCGAGGCCGACATCGCGGCGGGCGATCGCGAGACGCTCGCGCTGCGCGCCGAAGAGGTCGCGCTGATCCGCGCGGCGGCGGCGATTTCCGATCGCGTCGTGGTCGTGCTCGAGGGCGGCTCGGCGATCACCACCAGCGAGTGGGACGCCGAGATCGAGAGCCTGCTCTTCGCGTTCTATCCCGGCAGCGAGGGAGGCCGCGCGCTGGCCGACGTGCTCTTCGGCGACGTGTCGCCGTCGGGGCGACTGCCCTTCTCGATCCCCGAGCGAGAAGAGGATCTGCCGCTCTTCGACAACGTCTCGCACGAGGTCGAGTACGGATACCTGCACGGCTATCGACACCTCGCGGCGGCGACGACGAGCGCCCGATTCCCGTTCGGTTTCGGGCTCTCGTACTCGACGTTCGAGCTCTCGGAGCTGACGCTCGAGTCGGACACCGTCGCGCCCACCGGCACGCTGACGGCGACCGTACGCGTGACCAACACCGGCGCGGTGCGCGCGAGAGAGACCGTCCAGGCGTACGTGTCGGCGCTGGGCTCGCGCGTCTCCCGGGCGCCGTCGGACCTGCGCGCGTTCGCGCAGCTCGAGCTCGCCCCCGGCGCGAGCGGGACCGTCACGCTCGCGGTGCGCGCCGAGGACCTCGCGTTCTGGAACGAGACCGCGGGCGCGATGGAGGTCGAGGCGATCGACTACGAGCTCCGGGTCGGCACGCACGCCGAGGACGCTCGTTCGGTCGCGACCTTCCGCATCGAGTGATCGCCGTGCTCTCTCTGGGCCGTCAGGGCACGACGCGGTACACGTGCAGCCGCTCGCGGCCGCGGCGCTCGATCCTCACGAAGAAGCTGTTCGCGCTCCGCAGCTGGGCGTAGGCGCGCAGCGCCGTGTCGGGCTCGGCGAGCTCGTGGCCGTTGATCTCGAGGATGGTGTCGCCGTTCTGCAGGCCGAGCCGACCGAGGAGGTCCGCGCGGCGAATGCCGTAGACCGCGATGCCGACGCCGCGTCCGCCGCGCTCGCGCGGGATCACGCGGGACGACCTGCCCGTCGGCGCATCCAGCCCGCGCTCGATCACCGCGCGGCTGACCTCCCAGCTCTGCGGCGCGGTCCAGCGGATCTCACGATCGAGATCGAGCGGGGTCTCTTCGCGCGGTGGCTCGAACGAGACATCGCCCATGATCGCGTCGCCGACGTCGTCGCCCCACGGCTCCGGCGTCGCGCGGAGCGCCTCCACGCGAACCTGCTCGCGCGAGCGCTCCACGGCGCTCGGCGCCGACGCGACCACGACGGAAGGACGAGGCTCGACGCTCGCGCCGGGGGGAGCCATCGCCATCGTGACCACGCCGGACGCCGTCATCCCGAGCACCGCGCCCGCCGCGGCGCACGCGATCGCGCGCGGGATCGTCTTGCGATCGGGCGGCGGACAGTCCGCCGTGACGACGCGCCCATCCGAGCGCCGTCGCAGGCGAACGCAGGGCGTCTCGTCGGCGAGCGCGAGCAGCCGGTGGACCTCGTCGCGCGTCATCCGCGACAGGTCGTGCACGTCGCGATCGCACTGCCCGCAGCGGCGCACCACGTCGTTCCCGATCATGTCGTCCCAGCGGGTGCGGCACGGCGTGCCGATCGCGATCGACGCGAGCAGCGGCTCGACGGACGTTCGTAGCTCGTCGTCGATCACCACGAGCTGGCGGGCGATGCGCTCGCGCCGCTCCACCGCCCGCGCCGTCTCCTCGTGCTCGCGCGCGAGCGCGCGCCGTCGCGCGACCAGCGCCTCGCGGCGGTCGCGATACGGCGGCTCGACAGAACGTCGCAGCTCGGGCCGGGGCTCCGACGAGTTGTCACCCTCGTCACTCTCGTTTCCTCGATCCTCCTGGAAACTCTCGCGCATGCGCCGGTCCACCGCACGTCTCGTGCCGAGCGCGCGCCGCCACCATCGCTAGCCGCTCGCGGTGCGGAACGGACC
>JALYRN010000456.1 GCA_030855295.1 Myxococcota bacterium
CAGCCGGGGCTGCTCGCGCTGGTGCGCGCGGCGCGCGAGCGGAAGCAGGAGCTCTACGCCGAGCTCGCGGCGGGCTGGGTCACGGACGATCGGACGCTCGACGAGCTCGTCGGCGCGGTCGACGTGCTCGCGCGCGGTCTCGGCTCCGAGGAGGAGGCCGGGCCGCCGCGGGAGATCGAGCGCAAGTACCTCCTCTCCGCGCTGCCGGAGCACGTGCGGGATCACGCTTCGATCGAGATCGATCAGGGCTACGTGCCCGGAGAGCGGCTCCACGAGCGGCTCCGGCGCACGAAGTCGCGGGCGGGAGAGCGCGGCCTCGAGGAGCGCTGGTATCGCACGATCAAGATGGGCAAGGGGCTGAGCCGCATCGAGCTCGAGGAGGAGACGACGCGCGAGATCTTCGCGCGCATGTGGCCGCTGACGAAGGGGCACCGCGTCCGCAAGCGCCGCTGGAAGGTGCCGGAGGGCGAGCGCGTCTGGGAGATCGACGAGTTCCGCGATCGCGAGCTCACGCTCGCGGAGATCGAGCTCCCCACCGAGCACACCGACGTGACGATCCCCGCCTGGCTCGCGCCCTTCGTGGTGCGCGAGGTGACGGACGAGCCCGGGTACGTGAACCTGAACCTCGCGCGCTGATCGACGATGCGCACGGTCTCGATGCTCGTGCTTCCGATGCTCGTGGTCGGTGGCTGCTACCTCAGCCACGAGCGCGACGCGAGCGACGCTGGCGCGCCACCGGAGCGCGTTCTCTTCCGAGCGCTCTCCGCGGGCGACGATCACACGTGCGCGATCGACGCGCTCGGCCGGACGTGGTGCTGGGGGTTCGCGCAGCAAGGGCAGCTCGGGCTCGGCGTCGGCGACGGCGGGTGCGAGCTGCGCATCACCGAGGGGCCGATCGTCGATCGTCCGACGCGGCTTCCGGGCGGCGCGATCGACGACGCGGAGCACGTGACCGCCGGCGGCGTGCACGCGTGCGTGCGGACGGCGGGCGCTGCGATCGTGTGCTGGGGAGGGAACTGTCGCGGTCAGCTCGGGACCGGCGACGAGCGCGCGTCGCTGACGCCAGCGCGCGCGGTCCATGACGACATGGCGACCGGATGGCGCAACGCGTGGGCCGGACGCGCGCACACGTGCGCGATCGATCGCGATGCGCGGACGTGGTGCTGGGGCGCGAACGAATACGGCCAGCTCGGGCTCGGCACGATGTCGCCGCGCAGCGAGCCGGGCGCGACGACGCCCATGCGCGTCGACGACCTCGGCGCGACCATCTCGGCCGCGCTCGGCATGGCGCACACGTGCGCGCTGTCCGCGCGCGGAGAGATCCTGTGCTGGGGGGCGAACGGCGCCGGGCAGCTCGGCGACGGAACGCACGAGCTGCGCAGTCGCCCGGCGCCCGTGATGCTGCCAGGAGCGGCGACGCACGTGACCGCCGGTGATCGCCATGGGTGCGGCGTCGTCGACGGGCGCGCATGGTGCTGGGGATGGAACGAGCGCGGACAGCTCGGCGACGGTGTCGCGTGCGCGCCGGGCGACGAGGCCTGCGCCGAGCGGCCGCTCCCGGTGCCGGTCGCGCTCGAAGGGCGAATCGAGCAGATCGACGCTGGCTCGCAGTTCACGTGTGCGATCGCCGTCGGCCGCGGCGTGCTCTGCTGGGGTGCGAACGATGTCGGGCAGCTCGGCGACGGCACGAGCCGCTCGAGCGCGTCGCCGGTGCGAGTGATCGGGGTCGACGATGCGATCGAGCTCACCGCGGGCGCGAACCACGCGTGCGCGATCCGCCGCGATCGATCGGTGTGGTGTTGGGGGCGGAACGCGCAGGGACAGCTCGGCGACGGCACGCTGCGCGACAGCGCGGTGCCGGTGCGAGCCGATCCGGTCATCGAGGAGGGCGGATGAGGATCGAGCGCATCGGAGTCGCCGCGGTGTGCGTCGCGATGTTGGCGTGCGGCGACGAGCCCGCGAGCGAGGTCGACGCGTCGACTCGCATGGATGCGGCGATCCAGGTCGACGGCGGACTCGACGCGTCGATCGTGATCGACGGCGGACGTGATGCCGCGATCGCGACCGACGCGAGCGGCGACGGCGGCAACGACGCCAGCGTCACCGCGCTGCCGGCCTGCGAAGGGGGCACGGTGCACGAGTGGCTGTCGTCGGAGCTGGCGCCGCCGCTGCCGCGCGACGACGATCGGTACCGCGCGCCGGCGGGTGACGCGCGGGCGCAGCTGTCGTCGGCGATCGAGTCGCTCGCGGCCGGCGCGTGGGGCGATGCGCTCACGAGCGCGGCCGCCGCCGGGTACGTGCTCTGCCGCGGCGAGGACGCCGAGCGCGACCTCGTGCTCCTCCGCCCCGCGATGGCCGAGAGCGGACACGCGACGCTCGCGATCGACACCGCGCCGACGAATGCGCTGATCCTCGAGGCGCCGCATCCGCTGTGGGATCGTCACACCGCGACCGAGAGCGTCGAGATCTTCGATCTCGCGAGGGCGCGCGCGGTGCTGATCTCGGGCACGCATCGCTGCGGCAGCGATCGTCCCTCGGGCTGCACCGGCATGGCCGACGCGTGCGGCACCGACGCGCCGGTGCGCGAGTCCGACATGGCGCACGCCGTCGACTCGATGTTCCACGCCGCGCACCTCGCGCTCGCGGCGGCGTACCCCGACGCGCTCGTCGTCAGCGTGCACGGCTTCTCCGACGACGGCGTCAGCGTGTCGAACGGCACCACCGACGACACCCTCGCGAGCTCGCCCTCGGCGCGGATCGCCCGCGCGCTCGCGACGGAGCTGCCGACGCATCCGATCACGACGTGCAACGACTTCGGTGACCCCGACGTGCCGCGCGACGCACGCATGTGCGGCACCACCAACGTGCAGGGCCGCGCGCTCAACGACGTCGCGATGGAGTGCACCGAGCGCGCCGACACCGCGAGCGACCGCTTCGTCCATCTCGAGCAGACCCTCGCGCTCCGCTCCGGTCACTCCGCAGAGATCGCCGCCGCGCTGATCGCGGGCGTCACCACGCCCTGAGCGCGCTCCCGTCCGGTCCCTACGGGGCGCGCACTCCTGCCGTGATCGGCTCGCCCGCTCCGGGCCCTTCCGTCCGCGCGCGCAGCGCGCGCTTCCGTCCGGTCCCTACGGGGCGAGCACTCCTGCCGATCACCGCACGCGGCGCTTCTTCGTGAGCCGCAGTCGGTCGCGCACGTCCTCGACGCGATCGAGCAGGCCGAGCGCGCGGTTGCCGTAGTTCTTCACGAGGCGCATCACGAGGTTGTCGCCGCCCTCTTCGCCGCCGAGCAGATCGAGGTCGGCGCGCGCGGCGTCGGGCCCGTACATCTTCTCCATCACCTCGAGCACGCTCTTCTTCACCATCCCGCGGAAGGGCGCCTTCGCCATCATCCCGTACATCGCGGCGTTGCCGCGCGACTGCAGCTCGGGGTGCGACTTCACGAACGCGACGGCCTCGCGCACGTCGTCGAGGTACTCGCCGATCACGCCCGCGTGGTTCGACGTGACGGTGCAGTGGATGCACGGCGGGTTCTGCTGGCGGTCGACGTGCCAGTCGCGGTCCTCGAGGCGATCGGCGATCGTGTAGATGTCGAGACCCGAGCTCTTGCGCGTGCGCCAGGTGACGATCGTCGCGTCGGGCCGCCCCATCACCTCGAGATCGGGCATCTCGTCGAGACCGGCCGCGAGCGTGCGCGCGGCCTTCATCGCCTGGTCGGTGTGCGCGAGGTAGCCCTCCTCACCCATCGCGACCAGCGACGTCCACGCCGCCGCGATCGCGCCGCCCGAGCGCGTCCCGGGGATCGACGGGCTCGCGTAGATGCCGCCCGGCCAGTCCGTCGAGACGAAGAACTGATGCTTCAGGTAGCTCATGTCGCGATAGAGGATCGTGCTCGAGCCCTTCGTCGCGAAGCCGTACTTGTGCACGTCGGCGGAGATCGACGTCACGCCGGGCACGCGGAAGTCCCAGAGCGGGACCGGATAGCCGAGCCGCTCGACCCACGGCAGCAGGAAGCCACCGACGCACGCGTCGACGTGGAACGGGATCCGCCGGCGGCGCGCGATCTCGGCGACCTCTTCGATCGGATCGACGACGCCGTGCGGATACTGCGGCGCGCTCGCGGCGAGCAGCACGGTGCTCGAGTCGACGAGCCCCGCCATGTCGCGCACGTCGGCGCGCAGATCGTCCCGCAGCCGCGCGTAGCGCATCTCGAGCCCGAAGTACTGCGCGGCCTTGTCGAACGCGACGTGGATCGTCTCGGGGACGACGATGTTGGGCTTGGTGATCTTCGGCTTGTGCTCGCGCGCGCGCTCGCGCGCTGCCTTCACCGCGAGGAGGATCGACTCGGTGCCGCCGCTGGTCATCGTGCCGACCACGTCGCGACCGCCGTGGAGCATCGCCGCGGTCATGCGGACGACCTCGGCCTCCATGCGCCGGAGCGACGTGAACGCCATCGGGTTGAGCGCGTTGGTCGCCGAGAACTTCACGTACGCCTGCTCGAGCAGGCGCTGGTGCTCGTCGCCGGCGTAGTAGACGAGGCTGAACGTGCGGCCGTGCTCGTAGTCGGCGTCGTCGCGTCGGTACTCGTCGAGCGCGGCGAGGACCTGGGTCTCCTCGAGCCCGCGCGCGGGGATGGAGAGAGGCATCGCGGGGAGACTACACGATGCGCGTTCGGAGGCGCGCGCGCGCGGACGTCGCGTCGCGGCGGCCTACGCGTGGAGGTTGCCGATCCAGGAGGCGGCGCACACGTTGCAACCTGTGCTGGATGTGAGGGCCTCGGGGCATGGGTGGGGGGCGCGCGGGCTCGCGCTGACGATCGCGCTCGCGACGATCGGCTGCGGGGGCGGGCTCGGCACCGGGAACACGGGACCAGCCGCGGACGCATCGCTGCCCGAGCGGTGCGGGACCTGGACCGGCGACGCGCCGATTCGGGTGCTCTTCGTCGGCAACAGTCAGATCGACTTCTGGGACATGTCGCGCCTGGTGTCGTCGCTGTCCGAGAGCGCGAGGGCGGAGTGCCCGCGCATCGAGGGCGAGCGCTACACGCTCGGCGGCGCGAACCTGCGCAACCTCTGGGAGGAGCCGCACGCCGATGGACGGCGGCTGCCCGAGACGATCGCGAGCGGCGAGTACGACGTGATCGTGATCACGGAGTCGATCGATCTCGCGGAGTTCGTCCCCGCGCCCTTCCCCGCGCAGTTCGTCGAGGACGCGACGCGCATCATCGAGGCCGCGCGCGCTGCGGGCGCAGTGCCGGTGCTCTACGCGACGCCGTACATCGAGCGGCCCGATCAGAGCGGGTTCCACGCGCAGGCCGATCCGCAGCTCGCGCTCGGCGAAGAGCTCGACGTCGAGGTGGCGGCGGGCGGGCTCGCGTGGCTGCGGGTCTGGGAAGAGCTGCCGGAGCTCGATCTGTACTTCGAGGATCGGCAGCACCCGGGCTTCAAGGGCAGCTACATCTCGGCGCTCGTGCTCTACGCGGCGATCACGGGCGCGAGCCCGGTCGGGCTGACGAGCATGCCGATGACGTCGTGCGAGGGCGGCGTGTGCGCGCCGATCTCGCCGGCCGAGGCCGAGGTGTTCCAGCGCGCCGCGTGGGCGCAGCACACGTCGCAGCGCTGAGTCGACAGGAGTGCTCGCCCGCTCCGGGCCCTGCCGTCCGCGCGCGCAGATTGATCGGCTCGCCCGCTCCGGGCGCTTCCGTCCGCGCGCGCGGCGCGCGCTCCCGTACGCGCCCTCCGGGGCGAGCACT
>JALYRN010000457.1 GCA_030855295.1 Myxococcota bacterium
GCGCAGGGCTCGCGCCGAGGCGACGCTCCATCTCGCTCTCGGTCGCGAGGCGTCGCGCCTGATCGGGCGTGGCCTGCAGCGTGTCGGCGGTGCCGAGCGCATACGGGCTCTCCTCGCGCACGGTCGAGTCGGCGTTCCCGTCCGAGCGAGCGTCGTCGTACGTCGAGTCGTCGAGCTGCTTGCCGCGCGCTGCGATGCGAGGCGCGGGGCCGAGCCGCTGGTGCAGGGCCGGCGTGCGACGGCGCGCGCGGATGGCGAGCACCAGCGCCGCGAAGAACGCGACGGCGCTCGAGACGTAGATGCCGATGCAGAGCTTGCAGGCGGCGTCGAGCTCGCGGAGCGCGATCCAGCCCATCACGATCGACGTCAGCAGCGGCACGGCGGTCGCGAGCGCGAGGAACGCGGTGGCGCGGCGATCGCCGGTGCGGCGCGTGACCAGCAGCGCGAGCGCGACGAACGCGAGGAACGCGAACACCGCCATCGCGGGGAGCGAGATCGGGATCCCGCCCCACACGCTCTCGCGCAGGATCGACGAGTACGGGCTCATCAGCGTGACCGCGCACCCCGAGCTGCCGGTCACGTCGGGCGCGTCGACGCCCGGCAGGAACGAGCAGTGGATGCCGTGCACCTGACGATCGAGGTGGGCGACGAAGTCGGACGTCGAGACCGCCGCGAACGAGAACCCGAGCGCGGCGGCGAACGCGACGACGACTGCGAGGACTCTCTGGATGGCCATCGATCGCACTTCTACCGCGAAGCGGGGGAGCGTGGCCATCAGGGGGATCCCGAGGGGGTCGGGTGTGAGGACGCGGGCGCGGGTGCGGGCGCGTGTGCGTCCCGTCCGCGGCCCGGGCGCGCATCGGCCGGAGTGCTCGCCCCGGAGGTCCCGTACGGGAGCGCGCGGAGCGCGCGGACGGGAGGGACCGGAGCGGGCGAGCCGATGTTCGATCGGATCCGCTACCCTGCGCGGCTCGGAGGGAACGAGATGGCGAGCAGGCTCGAGACGATCGCGGCGGAGCTCGGGGTGAGCGACTGGTCGCAGGGTGCTTTCGGCACGGCGTGGATGCGCGGCTCGGGCGCGGCGATCGCGAGCGAGGATCCGACGACGGGCGAGCGGCTCGCGAGCGTCGGCGGGGTGAGCCGCGACGAGTACGACGCGATCGTCGCGGCCGCGCACGAGCGCTTCCTGTCGTGGCGGATGGTCCCGGCGCCGCGGCGCGGCGAGCTGGTGCGCCGGCTGGGCGAGCTGCTGCGCGAGCACAAGGCGCCGCTCGGCCGGCTGGTCTCGCTCGAGATGGGCAAGATCGAGAGCGAGGGCCTCGGCGAGGTCCAGGAGATGATCGACATCTGCGAGCTCGCGGTCGGTCTGTCGCGCCAGCTGCACGGGCTGACGATCGCGAGCGAGCGACCGCGGCACCGCATGATGGAGCAGTGGCATCCGCTCGGCGTCGTCGGGGTCGTGACCGCGTTCAACTTCCCGGTCGCGGTGTGGGCGTGGAACGCGGCGCTCGCGGCGGTGTGCGGCGACACGGTGGTGTGGAAGCCCTCGCCGCATGCGCCGCTCTGCGGGGTGGCGGTGCAGGCGATCTGCGAGCGCGCGATGCGCGAGACCGGGAGCGAGGGCGTGTTCTCGCTGGCGGTCGGCGGCAGCGAGATCGGGCAGGCGATGGCGGAGGATCGGCGCCTGCCGCTGGTCTCGTTCACGGGCTCGAGCGCCATCGGTCGCGACGTCGCGGCGCGGGTGGCGGGGCGGCTCGGGCGCTCGCTGCTGGAGCTCGGCGGCAACAACGCGATCGTCGTGATGGACGACGCGGACCTCGACCTCGCGGTGCGCGCGATCGCGTTCGGCGCGGTGGGCACGGCGGGGCAGCGCTGCACGACGACGCGGCGTCTGTTCGCGCAGAAGCGGGTGATCGGGCCGCTGCTCGAGAGACTGCAGTCGGCGTACGCGAGCGTGGCGATCGGCGATCCGCTCGAGCGCGGCGTGCTGATGGGGCCGCTGATCTCGGAGGACGCGGTCGTGCGCTTCGAGGACGCGATCGCGCGGGCGAAGGCGCAGGGCGGCGAGGTGCTGTGCGGGGGAGGGCGGATCGATCGCGCGGGGCACTTCGTGCAGCCGACGATCATCGAGGCGCCGTCGCAGGCGAAGCTGCCGGTGGCGTGGGAGGAGACCTTCGGGCCGATCCTCTATGCGTTCGAGATCGACTCGGTCGACGCGGCGATCGCGGCCAACAACGACGTGCCGCAGGGGCTCTCGAGCGCGATCTTCACCGACAGCGTGCGTGCGGCCGAGCGCTTCCTCAGCGCGATGGGATCGGACTGCGGGATCGCGAACGTGAACATCGGCACCAGCGGCGCGGAGATCGGCGGCGCGTTCGGCGGCGAGAAGGACACCGGCGGCGGCCGCGAGTCGGGCTCGGACGCGTGGAAGACGTACATGCGGCGGCAGACCTGCACCGTGAACTGGGGCGACGACCTCCCCCTCGCGCAGGGCGTCGTGTTCGCGTGACCCCGGGGGACAGGATCTCGGCTGTAACCCCCTGATTTCTAAGGGAGTTCTGCTGATACTCGTACGATCTATCGAAAACCGGCCGAAATCGCGCCCCGCGAGCCCGGCCGCGCGTCGTCGTCGTCAGCGCGCGCGCGCCGGCGCGCCCGAGAAGAACTGCTGCGCGCTCTCGCGCTGCGCCTCGGCGCGCGCTGCGCACAGCTCGATCGACTCGACCGCGCTCTCCAGGTTGCGCGGCCCGCCCTGCGTCGCCTCCATGCGCGGCGCGAAGAACGCGCGCACCTCGTTCGCGCGCTCCGCGCTGCAGAAGCCGCTCGTCGCGTACGGCAGGTAGCCCGAGTAGCCGGGCCCCATGCGCTGCGCGAGCGCGTCGTAGTGCCCCTGGATCCACGCCCAGCCGGGCTCACGCCCGTCGGGATCGCTCATCTGCCCCATCATCGGGCGGAAGACCTCGTTCAGGCGCAGGCGCCGATCGAGCACCAGGCCGATTGCGCGCTCGCGCAGCTCGGGATCATCGACGCTCGACATCGCGGCCAGCAGGTGGTTGCGCGTCGTCGCGTCCTGCGTGCCGCCGAGCAGACGATCGAGGCTCTCGAAGAACGGCGCGCCGCCCTCCTGCGCCGCGACCACCAGCGCGACGTCGACCAGATCGCTCGGCACCGCGTCGTCGTGGATCTCGCCCGCCCGATCGCGCGCCCCGTCGCCGGCGTACGCGCGCCCCCGCTGCTGCGCGTCGCGCCGCACGCTCGGGTCCTCCGCGGTCAGCGCGAGGAACGAGAGGATCGCCGCGCGCAGGAGGCGCTGCTCGCCATCTTCCTCGGCGCGACCTCGCGGCCCCCAGCCGAGCCGACGCAGCTGGTTGCGATAGAGCCGCATCGCGTACGCCCGGAACGCCTCGCGCTGCGCGTCGGTCTCGAGCAGGTGATCGCGCGCGAACGAGAGCAGCTCCATCGGCGCCGTCGCGACCTGGCGATCGGTGCTGTCGGCGAACGGCGCGAGCACCTCCATCGCGGCCGCGAAGGGCACGCGCCCCGCCTCGAACCCGGCGCTCACGCTGTCGGCGATCGAGATGCGATCGCGCGTCGTCAGCGCGCGCTGCGCGTCGCGCGCGCTCAGCTGCGCGAGCTGCTCGCCCGGGAGCGTCCAGCGGTAGTACCCGATGCCGTCGGCGTTCGGCAGCAGCCACGCCGGGCACGCGCCGCCCTCGAGCTCCATCGTGCCCTGCGCTTCGGTCAGCAGCGTGCACGTCTCGCGCACCTCGCCGCCCGCCGCGTAGCGCGCGCACACCGGCACCTGCCAGCGCGCGTCCGCGCTCGCGCGCGAGCCGACCGGGAGATAGCGACGCTGCGACAGCGCGAGCCGCGCCGGCTGCCCCTCCTCGCACACGACGTTCGCCTCGATCAGCGGCACGCCCGGCTGCAGCAGGAACGACTCCATCGGCGCGCGCACGTCCCGCCCCGACTCCTCGGCCAGCGCGGCCATCAGATCCTCGCCGGTCGCGCTGCCGCCCGCGTGCTCGCGCAGGTAGCGCTGGATGCCGCGCTGGAACACGTCGCGCCCGAGCCAGTGCTCGAACATCGCGAGCACGCTCGCGCCCTTGCTGTACGTGATCGAGTCGAACGCGTTGTGGATGTCGTGGCTGGTCTCGATCGGGTTGCGGATGCGTCGCGCGGTCGCGAGCGAGTCGGCCTCGAACGCGTGCAGCGCGGTCGTCAGCTCGCTGACCTCGGCGCGCATCTCGGGGAAGACCTCGCGGATGATCGCGGTCTCCATCCACGTCGCGAACGCCTCGTTGAGCCAGAGATCGTCCCACCACGCCATCGTGACGAGGTTGCCGAACCACTGGTGCGCGAGCTCGTGCGCCATCACGAACGCGAAGCCGCGGCGCTGGTGGATCGGCGCGTCCTCGGAGAGCAGCAGCAGGTTCTCGCGGAACGTCACGAGCCCCGCGTTCTCCATCGCGCCCGCGGCGAAGTCGGGCACCGCGACGATGTCGAGCTTGTCGAACGGATACGCGATCCCGAAGTAGCCCTCGAGCGCCGCGAGGATGCGCGGCGTGTGCTCCATCGCGTACGCGAGCTGCGGGCCACGGCCCTGCGGCGCGAGCCCGCGCAGCTGCAGCGGCCGCGTGCGCACCTCGTTCGCGGGGATCGTCGCCTCGACCACGTCGAGCGGGCCGACCGCCCACGCGACCAGGTACGTCGGCAGCGGCTCGGTCGTCGCGAAGCGCACGCGCTGCATGCCGTTCGGCAGCGCGGTGGTCTCCACGTCGCGGCTGTTCGCGAACGCGCGCACCGTCGACGGCACGACCAGCGTCACGTCGTACGGCGTCTTGAAGCGCGGCTCGTCGAAGCTCGGGAACGCCTTGCGCGCCGAGAGCGACTCGAACTGCGTGAAGGCGTACTGGTCCTCGCCCACCGCGACGCGGTAGAGGCCCTCGAGCGTCGAGTCGAAGGGCGCGCTCCAGGTCACGTGCAGCCGCACCGCGCCCGGCCCGACCGCGCGATCGAGCACGATGCGCGCGATGCCCTCCTCGGCGTCGACCTGCTCCCACCGGCCCGCGATCGGACCGCGCCCGCTCTCGGTCGCGGTGATCTCGCCGACCTCGAGGTTCTGTCCGTGGATCCAGATCGCGCTCTGTCGCTCGGTGAGCCGCAGGTCGATCTCGGCGACTCCGGTGAAGCGCTCCTGCCCCGGCACGATGCCCATCGTCAGCGTGTAGCGAGTCGGCGTGACGTCGCGCGGGAGGCGATCGGGCGCGCGCTCGGAGGTGACGGCCTCGCCGATCTCGCTGGTCTGCTCGCCGCCGCTCTCGGCGCCGCCGCCGGGATCGGGCGCCGTGGCGCCGGAGGAGCCGCACGCCGAGAGAGCGCCGAGGATCGCGAGGAGACGAAGATCGAGGGTGCGCATGTCGGGCGATATAGCAGAGCGCGCCGATCCGCTACCATCGCGGGCGATGACACGCCTCGCTCGCGCCGCGCTCCTCGGGATCCTCGTGCTCGCGCCCTGCGCGGACGTGCTCGCGCAAGCGAGCGCGCCGAGCGCCGAGTACCTCGCGCAGGTCGGGCAGGGCCTCACGGCGAGCGCCGCCGGCGATCGCGGCGCGGCGATCCTGATGTCGACTCACCTCCTCGGCGTCGCCGAGCGGATGTGCGACCGGATCCTGCTCGTCGACAAGGGCAAGCTCGTCGCCGACCGTCGCGGCGACGACGTCAAGGCGCTCCTCGCGCAGGGCCCC
>JALYRN010000458.1 GCA_030855295.1 Myxococcota bacterium
GTCCGTAGGTATCGTGGCAATAGAACATGATGTTGGTCAGTCGCGACTGGGGATCGCTGGTCACGGATCGCTCCTCTCTGGAGCGCGCTGCGTCGCGGCGGCGGACGCGCTCGGCGTGGGCTCCTCTGGGCGCGATCCGCAAGCCGCGAGCACGAGCGCGAGCGCGACAACCCTGGAGCGGCACATCACGGATGCATACCACGACACCCTCCCGCCGCCGCGGCTGCGCGGCCGAGCGCAGTGCCGAAGCGAACGCGCCGGGAGCGGAACCGTGCGTAGAATCAGGGATGAGCGACTCGATGCGCGCGCCGGCGAGCTCGGCGCCACCGCCGACGTGGACCGTCCACGACGAGAACGGCATGCCGCACGTCGCGAGCAACGATCGCAGCCAGCGCCTCGAGCCCGGCACCATCGTCGCGGGCAAGTACCGTCTCGGCGAGCCGATCGGTCGCGGCGCGTGGTCGACGACGTACGCCGCCATGCAGCAGCCCATCGGGCGTGAGGTCGCGATCAAGATCGCCGGCGGCGAGACCGGCGATCCCGTGCTGCGCGAGCGGTTCGCCCGAGAGGCTCGGTTCCTCGCGCAGATCGATCACCCCAACGTGGTCAAGGTCTACGAGATGGGCTGGCTCGAGACCGGCCCCGCGGCGATCGTGATGGAGCGAATGCACGGCGAGACGCTGCAGCAGCGCCTCGATCGCGACGGCGCGATGGCGCCGCGCGACGCGTTCGAGCTCGTGCGTCAGCTGCTCGGCGCGATCACCGAAGTGCACGCGCGCGCGGTCGTGCATCGCGATCTCAAGCCGACCAACGTGTTCCTCGCGGACCGCCGCGGTGAGATCGTCCCGCGTCTGCTCGACTTCGGCATCGGCCGCGATCTTCGCGAGGTCGATCGGCTCACGGAGGTCGGACGCTTCGTCGGCAGCCCGGCGTACCTCGCGCCCGAGCAGATGATGCCGCAGGTGACCGTCGACGCGCGCGCCGACCTCTACACCCTCGGCGTCCTGCTGTTCCAGACGCTCACGGGCCAGCTCCCGTTCGTCGGCCAGGGCCCGCGCGTGATCATGATGGTGATGAGAGACGCACCGCCCGAGCCGAGCACCCTGCGCCCCGAGCTCGGCACCACCGTCGACGCCCTGATCGCGAAGGCGCTCTCGAAGAAGCCCGACGACCGCTTCCAGACCGCCGACGAGATGAGCGAGGCACTGCGCATCGCCACGCTCGCGATCGACGGCGACCCCGTCCCAGATCGTCGCGAGTGAGTCACGATCCCGTGCGCTGGAGATCGTCGTAGATACGGCGCGCGAGGTACTCCGAGAGATAGCGCTCGAAGTCCTCCTTCGCCTGCGTGGCGAG
This sequence comes from Myxococcota bacterium, assembly GCA_030855295.1. GTDB lineage: Bacteria > Myxococcota_A > Polyangia > Polyangiales > Sandaracinaceae > Sandaracinus. The sequence continues at coordinate 1,357 of JALYRN010000458.1, forward strand.
CGCGAAGTTCTCGCACGTGTTGGCGCCCGCTCTCGACTGCACCTGCACCACGTGGTCCTTCGACGCACCGGTGCCGCCGGCGCTCGGACCCTTTACCTCAGGATTGTCGGAGCGGCTCGACAGCCTCGAGGATCGAGCGGGTCGTCTCGCGACCGCGTCGACGGATCACGAGGATCCGAAGCTCTGCTCGAACCGCGTGGCCTACGAGCGCCTGCGCCAGGACCGGATCCACCGCGGCGCTGATTCGTCCGCTGACGAGTGCGCCATCCGCATGCGCGAGGAGCTCGAAGCGACGCGCCACCGGGAGGATCCCCTGAAGCACTCCTTCGATCGGGGTCGACAGCTCGTCGTCGCGTCGTTCGTGCGCACGCTCGCGCGCAGCGGCGAGCACGTCCGCGTCGTCCAGCGCGGCGATGGTCCGGCGCGACACCACCTTCACCGTTGCGCCGTGGTCGGCGACGACGGCCAAGAACTGATCGAGCTCGTCGAGCACCGTGGCGTCCGTCTCGACCGCTGCGTCCGCGAACTCTTCGTCGCTCGCCGCCGCGTGGACGAGAAGCTCGGTCGTCGCTTCGATGGCGTCGGCGAGGGGCGAGCTCCCGAACAGCGGTGCCTGCTCGAGCTCGCGCAGGACCAGCCCGAACGAGCCGGCGGCGGTGGCCGTGACGAACAGGCGGCTCTCCGACGCACCGGGAATCGGTCCGCTCCCGTGCAGCTTCCGTCCGCGCTTCGCGGCTGCGACACGTGCCACGAGATCCTGGAATCGCTCGACGACCTTTCCGGCGAAGCGCGCGTCGATGCCACGCGTTCCCGACACCGGGGCGCCGCGGAACAGCAGCGTGACCCGTCCGAGCGAGTCCTCTTCGCGCTCCACGCGCTCGAGCTGCTCGGTCACCTCCTCGAGGCGCGCCTCGAACCCGATGCGCGACACATCCTCAGGATCGACGTCGGCCAAAAGCTTTCGAAGCGTCGCCTGCTCGGAGCGGAGGAAATCGATGCGGTCCCTCATGCCGACTCCAGCCGAGCCAGTGCACGGGCATCGTCGTCTCCGTCCAACCCCAGCGCCACGATCCCCTTCCACACGCCGTCACGCCGATGACTGAACAAACCGTGCCAGTACGTCACGCGCTCGATGAGCACTCCTGTGGTGCGCACGGCCGAGAGGCTCAACGGATACGCGTCACAGCGAAAGCGACGCTTTGCTTCGCGGGGGTCGAGGAGCGCCCGCTGCACGGCAGTGAGGCTGGAGATCGGCGGGAATGCCGCGATCGTCAGCACGTCGACATCGCGCGGCGCTCTGCCTTCGCTGTGCTCGACGTCTTCGACGAAGCTCCCGTCGATCCACTGCACGGCCTCCGAGAGCCCGAGATCGACGCGAAGAAAGGTCCGCAGCTCGATCAAACCTCGGAGGATCGCGATTCGCTCCGGCGAGGATCCGAACCTCGCGGCGAGATCATCCATCGTCGCGCGATAGGGCGAGCGATCATGGTCCTCGGTCGGCTCTCCGAGGAACGGCGGGAGAACCCCGAAATGATCGAAGGCAGGGATGGGCATCGGGCTACAGACGCGAGATCGTAGCAGCGTCTGACGTCACCCTGGATCCTGGCGCCACGACTCGTTGGTCGGAAGCCGGCGTGCACCGCCCGACCTCCCGCGAACGTGATCGAGATGGACGATGCTCCGAAATCCGGTCCGGGTTCTGCCGCGGGACGTGCGCGCGTACGATGCAGCATGCGTCGAAGATCGCTGGCTCCAGTGGTGGCCTACCTGGTCTTGCTGTCGGCCGGTTGCTCGGGACCCGCATACAGCTGTGCGTCGGACTACTTCTGTGTCGACTACGTCGCGGGCTTCACGGAAGAGGAGGCGCGCGCGGCGTGCGACGCCGACGTGGGCATGCCGAAGACGTTCTCGGTGGACCATGGCTGCTCTGACGAGCCGTTGGGCGTGCCGCGCCTCGCGCACTGCGACATCTCGAGCACCGATGGGCGCGTGATGCGCCTGCATCTCTACGGATTCGACGGCGGCCCTACGGTCGCGGAGCTCGAGGCGACACGTTGTCCGGGGCCGAGCCCGGCCCCGAGTTGGTCGTACGAGCTCCACCCGAACTGAGCCACCGGTGGCACCGCCGACACGCGCCAGGCCGCATCGGACCGGGTCCGCCATCGAGGCGGCGACGCGTCCCGAGCCGCGGCCCCGAAAACGCGAAGCCCCGCAAAAGGGGGGCTTTCGTCGAGTGCCCAGAGACAGAATCGAACTGTCGACACGGGGATTTTCAATCAACCGGCAGGAGGCGAGAAACGCACGTGCTTCCAAGTGGTTGCGCGTGATCCGCGGCGGGCTGTGACGTTGCGTGTGTCAGCGGGATGCGCGCAGCGGTCGCCTGCGCGCCCGTCAGCGCCCGCGGCTTCGCGCAGGCGCGCCGCCAGGGAGCTTTGGCGGGCAGTCGGGGTCCCGCAGCTTCCGCGGCGGTGCCCCCCCGGCTGGCGTCGCTCACTGGCACCGCTCACGATCGGCGCGGCCTCGACGTGACCGACTTCCCGCGGGCCGACCGGCGCGGTAGGTTCGCGTCCATGAAGCGGATCATCCTCGGCGACAACGCGGACGTGCTCCCCACGCTGCCGTCGAAGTTCGCGCGGCTCATCTACGTAGACCCGCCGTTCAACACGGGCCGCGTGCAGAAGCGCGATCGCATCACGGTTGCCGCGACCAAGTCCTCGGGAGACCGCGGCGGCTTCGGCGGTCGGCGATATGCCGTCGAGCGCGTCGAACCAAGCGCCGCGTACGACGATCGCTTCCACGACTTCGAGGCGTTCCTCATGCCGCGGATCGAAGCATCGCTCCGTTGCCTGACGGACGACGGCTCGCTCTTCGTCCACCTCGACGCCCGCGAGGTCCACTACGTGAAGGTCGCGCTCGATCGCCTGCTCGGCCGCGACCACTTCATGAACGAGATCATCTGGGCCTACGACTACGGTGGGCGTCCGAAGAACCGCTGGCCCGCGAAGCACGACACGATCCTGTGGTACGTCCGCGACCCGAGCGCCTACGTGTTCAACTTCGACGAGATGGATCGCATCCCTTACATGGCCCCGGGACTCGTCTCGAAAGAGAAGGCCGAGCGCGGGAAAACCCCGACGGACGTTTGGTGGCACACGATCGTGCCGACGAACGGGCACGAGAAGACGGGCTACCCGACACAGAAGCCGCTCGGCGTGCTGAACCGAGTGATCAAGGTTCACTCGCGTCCCGGTGACGTAGTGCTCGACTTCTTCGGGGGCAGCGGCACGACCGGGGAAGCCGCCGCTGCCCACGGCCGTGGTTTCGTTCTGATCGACAGCCACCTCGACGCGGTGAAGATCGCGGCGACGCGGCTCGGTGCGTTCGCGCCGGAGTGCTCCGGGTTCGCTGTGGAGCAGCCGCGGCAGGCGACGCTGTTCTGACGAGCGCGCCGCTACGGAACGATCTGCAAGCGCGCGATGAGGGCGGTCACGTCGGCGGCGGACTTCGCGGCGAGCGCGCGCGAATCGGCTAGAACCGCTGCCATGGCGGCCTTCATCTCGGGATAGCGTTCGGCATCGGCGATCGCTTGGAGGGTTGCCTGCTTCAGATCTTCGGGAGCCGCAACCTTGTACTTGCCGAGGGCGAAGACGTTCAGCGTTGCTGACTCGAAAGGGTTCTCGGTGTGCTGACCGCGCGCCTTGGAACTCACGAGGCACACGACGACATGCGCCGCGACGACGTACCACGTGCTCGTCGGTTCGTGGAAGACCACGAGCGGGATGTACTTCACCGCACGGACCTGGTTGATGGTCTGCGCCGATGCCTTCTTCACTTCGATGTTGCAGCCGTTCAGCACGGCGTCGCCTTGTCGGGCCGTCGCCGCCTTCGTCGCGCCCGTCAGCGCGCAGAACACCTGCTCCGCGGACGCGCCATCGTGACTGATTCCACCCGTTCGACGCGGGCCTGCCATCACTGACCTCCAATCTCCCGCCGGACCACCGGGCGCGACCGACCTACGAGGTCGGCACGCCGAGAGCCTTGAAGAGCGCCGCCCACAGCCCTGCCGTCGCCTCCATCTCCGCGATCGGCGTGGACGCGCGCAGGGCCTTCGCCTTCACGGCTTTCGCGACCTCCACCTTCCAGCCATCCGGCAGGATGAACGAGTGCTTCTTCGCCCACTCGTCGACGCGAGACACAACCGGCGCGCCCGTCTGGTAGAAGTCCTCAAAGTCTTCGCTCGGACCGCGCACCGTCTTCGAGATGATCGGCACCAGGACGGAACGTGTCAACGAGTTTGAGACAGCGAGTATGAGAAATCTATGTCGTGAAGGCCGGGGTGAAGGCGCCGCGTAGCGGCGCC
>JALYRN010000459.1 GCA_030855295.1 Myxococcota bacterium
CCCGCGCGCGCAACCGCAACATGGCGTTCGCGGGCACGACGCTGCTCGCGGTGATCGCGCGGCGCAGCGCCGGCGACGATCCCGCGGCCCAGCGCGCGGCCATCGAGGCGGTCCTGCGCGAGCTGCCGCGGGCGCGCTACGGCGCATCGACGGTGGTGTTCCAGCTCTACCAGGAGCGCGGCCAGATCGACGCGGCGCTCGAGCAGACGCGCCAGCAGCTGCTGACGCTCGACACCGCGGCGAGCGCGCTCTTCGTCTCGCACGTGCTCGCCGACGCGGTCGCGAATCGCCAGACGTACCTCGATGCGATCGGCACCGTGCGCGCCGAGCACGACGCGCGCCCTGCCGATCGCGAGCATCGCTTCTCGACCGTCGATCTCACGCGCGCGCGTGATGCGCAGCCGGTGGTCGTCGGCGTGTGGGACACCGGCACGGCGGGCAACCTCTTCGAGCAGCAGCTCTTCACCAACGCGGCCGAGCAGCCCAACGGCCAGGACGACGACGGCAACGGCCTGGTCGATGACGTCCACGGCGTGATCGCCGATCCCGACGCTGCGCAGACCGGACTGACGTACGACCCGGGCGAAGAGGTGATCGCGCAGTACGCCCCGTTCCTCCGCGGCGTGATGGATCTGCGGGCCGGCATGGCCTCGACCGAGGCGGCGCAGCGCGTCCTCACGCTGATGCGCGGCGCGACCGACGCTGCGAGCCTCGATGCGCTCGAGTCGAACCTCGACGCGGTCGGCGAGTGGGCGCACGGCACGCACGTCGCCGGCATCCTGGTCGCGGGCCTGCCGCAGGCGCGCGTCGCGGTCTTCCGCAGCGCGTGGGCCGGCGAGACGCGCATCTACCGTCATCGGGGGCCGACCGACGCCGAGCTCGCGGCCGAGCGCGCGAACGTCGAGGCGATCGCGACCTTCATCAACGCCCACCACGTGCGCGTCGTCAACGCGAGCCTCGGGTTCTCGCAGGACTACCTCGAGGCCGAGCTCGGCCACGAGTCGGGCGTCTACACCAACGACGAGCAGGTGCGCCGCCGCGCCGCCGAGATCCACGCGCGCCGCCGCGCGAACTGGCAGCACGTCTTCGAGAGCTGCCCGGACACGCTCTTCGTCGTCGCCGCCGGCAACTCGAACCGCGACGTGGTCGAGTACGCCGACGTGCCCGCCTCGATCGAGACGCCGAACCTGCTCGTCGTCGGCGCCGTCGATCGCTTCGGCAACTGGGCGACGTTCACGAACTCGAGCCCCGAGCGCGTGCGCCTGTTCGACTTCGGCGTCGAGGTCGACAGCGTGATCCCGAACGGCGAGCACGTGCCGCTCTCGGGCACGTCGATGGCGTCGCCGAACGCGGCGAACCTCGCCGCGAAGATGATCTCCGTCGATCCGGCGCTGACGCCGCAGCGCACGATCGAGATCATGCTCGGCACCGGCGAGGCGATCCCCGCGCCGTTCGGCGGCGTGATCGCGCACGAGCAGCGCGCGCTCGATCGGGTTCGTCGCGAGCGCCGTCGCGGCGGCGCGTCGGCCGCGCGGTGACGTTCGAGTTCCAGCTCTCCGATCGCGACTTCCGGCAGGCCTGGCTCGCGGAGTACTTCCGCCGGCCGGGCCTCGGCCTCTTCCGCGTGATCGCAGGGCCCGCGTTCATCGTCGTCGGCCTGCAGATGCTGCGCGGCGACGACCCCATGGGCCGCGGCATCGGCATCGCGGCGATCCTGCTCGGGGTCTGGCACCTGGTGCGGCCGTTCGTGCTCGTGCGCGCGATGGTGCGGCGGCGGCGGGCCTCGGGCGCGGCGGACGCGCGGATGCGCGTGAGCGTCGACGGCTCGGGCATCGCGGTCTCCGACGGGAAGAAGGAGACGCGGCTCGGCTGGGACGCGATCACCGGGGCCGGCCGAGGGCGCGACTACTTCTGGTTCGAGATCCGGAAGTCGGCGCGCGGAACGATCCCCCTGCGGGCGGTCGGCGACGAGGCGGCGCTGACGGAGCTGTTCCAGTCGCGCGGCAAGTGGCGCTCACGATAGGCCGCTGGGTTCTTTTTCGCGGCTGAGCGTCAGTTCAGTGAAGTGCGCGGCGTCTGGGCTGGACCTGGACGGAAACGCGGGCTGCTCGGGCAATCAGGCCCGAGCCTTGCGTTACGTGCATTGTCAGCCCATGAGCTTCACTGAACACATCTCCAGTGTCGGCCCGTCGTCGGGTCGTCATGGGGGGTGTCGGAAAGGCCGGTCGAACATGCCCAGCCGTGCGCGCAAGATCGAGATCACCAGTGATTCCACGCAGATGGCGCTCTCGTCGGCGCGCCCGGCGAAGCGCACGCGGGCGCCGCGGCTGCTCCGCGTCGAGCGGCCTCGGCTGGGGGACGACCGCGTCTGGGAGATGGAGGTGCGCGCCCTCCCGGCACAGCTCCTGGCAGGACTGCCCCAGTCGACGACCCTCCGCCTGGAGATCCCCGGGCTCGATCGGCTGGTTGCGATCGCCACCTCGGCGGAGCGAGCGGCGGCGGAGCGGGACGCCGGAGCGCTGGTCTTCGACGCGATGGAGTGGAGCGCGCTCGTCAGCGCCGCGGAGTCGGATCGGCTGTGGCCGGCCGACCTCCGCGAGATCTGCGTGCGCAAGCTGAGGACCCCGCGCTGGTCGCTCGAGCCGGAGGTCGCGCTCGCCGGAGCCCGCGCCGACGCCCCGGCCGGCTGGACCATCGGCCACGTGCTCGATCGGATCGGCGCCCACCTCGCCGCCGCCGAGTGCTGATGCTCGTCGCGCCCGGCGCTGCTCACCCTCTCGCGAGCTCTCCGAGCGCGGAGTAGGCGGCGTACTTGAAGCTCTCCGAGAGGGTCGGGTAGTTGAAGACCATCTCGATGAAGGCGTCGACCGTGCCGCCGAGGTGCATGACGGCCTGTCCGATGTGGACCAGCTCGGAGGCGCGCTCACCGATCACGTGGGTGCCGATCACGCGACGCGTCTTGGTGTGCACGAGGATCTTGGTCATCCCCTCGAGGTCGCCGGTGATCAGGCCGCGGGCGTTGTCGCGATAGAGCGCGCGTCCCACGACGTAGTCGACCCCCTGCTCGCGACAGCTCTCCTCGGTCTCGCCGATGCAGCTCACCTCGGGGATCGTGTAGATGCCGTACGGGAGCATCGGGCCGATCGTCTGCTTGTAGTCGATGCCGAACGCGTGGCAGACGGCGACGCGCGCCTGCTCCATCGACGCCGATGCGAGCGCAGGGAAGCCGATCACGTCGCCTGCGGCGTACACGTGCGGGACGGCCGTGCGGTAGTGACGGTCGACCTCGAGCGCCCCGCGATCGGTCGCGCGGAGGCCGGCGTGCTCGAGCCCGAGCGTCGCGGTGTTGCCGACGCGGCCCGCCGCGAACAGGAGCTTCTCGCACTCGAGCGTCGAGCCGTCCGCGAGATCGCAGAGCAGGTGACCGCGCGCATGTCGATGGATGCGGCCCCACCGGTGCCCCTTTCGGATCTCGATCCCGAGGTGCTCCATCGCCGTCTCGAGGCGGGCGCCGATCTCGTGATCGAGGAAGGGCAGGAGCTGCGTGCGCGCCTCGACGAGGACGACCTTCACGCCGAGCGCCGCGAACATGCACGCGTACTCGCAGCCGATCACGCCCGCGCCGAGCACCACGAGAGAGTCCGGCAGATGATCGAGCGCCAGGATCTCGTCGCTGTCGTAGACGTCCGGCTCGGCGATCGGAACGTCGGGCGGGTTGCGTGGGCTCGACCCGGTGGCGATCAGGAAGCGGCGGCCCTCGATGCGCCGCGTGGCGCCGTCGGGCGCGCGGACCTCGATCGCGTGCGGTGACACGAAGCTCGCATCGCCGCGGAAGAGCTCGACACCGTGCCGCGCGAGGTTCGCGCGGATGCGCTCCGACTCGAGCCGCGCGATCGTGTCCTTGCGCGCGATCAGGCGCGGTACTGCGGCGTGGGGATCGTCGAGACGCACCGACACGCCGTAGAGATCGCGCGCGCGGAACCCGGAGAGATAGAGCGCCGTCTCGCGCAGCGTCTTGCTCGGGAGCGTGCCGGTGTGGACCGCGGCGCCGCCGGGCTCCGGCTCCTTCTCGACGATCGCGACGCGATGGCCGAAGTATGCGGCCTGCACTGCGCCTTTTTCGCCGGCCGGGCCGGAGCCGATGACGACGAGATCGAACGGCTCCGTCACGGCGACGGATTCTACACGCGCGCGCTCGGGAATTCGTCTCGGATCCCGCTGGACACGGGCCCGACAGATCCGCAGAATCGGCGCGCCCGCGCGCGTTGTTCGGCGGAGGGGGGCGTTCCACGGGGGCCCAGGAGCAGGACATGGCGAAGGACACTCTCACCGTCACCGACAACCGCACCGGCAAGAGCTACGAGATCCCGATCCAAAACGGGACCGTTCGAGCGATCGACCTGCGGCAGATCAAGGTGAGCCCCGAAGACTTCGGGATGATGTCCTACGATCCCGCGTTCACGAACACCTGCAGCACCTCGTCGAAGATCACGTTCATCGACGGTGATCAGGGGATCCTGCGGTACCGCGGATACCCGATCGAGCAGCTCGCAGAGGGCGCGTCGTTCCTCGAGGTCGTCTCGCTCCTGATGACGGGCGAGCTGCCGGACAAGAAGACGCTCGACGGCTTCTCGCACGAGATCGTGATGCACACGATGGTGCACGAGAACATCCGCGAGTTCCTCGACGGCTTCCGCTACGACGCGCACCCGATGGGCATGCTGATCAGCACCGTCAGCGCGCTCAGCACGTTCTATCCGGAGGCGAAGGCCGTCGGGGACGCGGAGAACCGCCGCATCCAGATGATCCGGATGGTCGCGAAGATCCCGACGCTCGCCGCGTACGCGTACCGGCACCGCCGCGGGCTGCCGGTCGTCTACCCGGACAACGACCTCAGCTACGCCGGGAACTTCTTGAACATGATGTTCAAGATGACCGAGGAGAAGTACCGGCCGAACCCCGCCGTGGAGAACGCGCTCGACGTGCTCTTCACGCTGCACGCGGACCACGAGCAGAACTGCTCGACCAACGCGATGCGCGGCGTCGGCTCCTCGCGCGTGGATCCGTACTCGGCCCTCGCGGCCGCGTGCGCTGCCCTCTACGGCCCGCTGCACGGCGGCGCGAACGAAGAGGTGATCCACATGCTGCAGAAGATCGGCAGCAAGTCGAACATCCCCGAGTTCATCGCGAAGGTGAAGGGCGGCGAGGGGAAGCTGATGGGCTTCGGCCATCGCGTGTACAAGAACTACGATCCGCGCGCGAAGGTGATCAAGCGCCTCGCGGACGAGGTCTTCGACGCGATCGGCAAGAACCCGCTGATCGACATCGCCGTCGAGCTCGAGCGCATCGCGCTCGAGGACGAGTACTTCGTCAAGCGCAAGCTCTACCCGAACGTCGACTTCTACTCGGGCCTCATCTACCAGGCGATGGGCCTGCCGATGGACATGTACCCGGTGCTCTTCGCGATCGGCCGCACGCCGGGCTGGCTCGCGCAGTGGGAAGAGATGCTGCTCGATCCGGAGCAGAAGATCGCGCGGCCGCGCCAGGTCTACCTGGGCAGCGACAAGCGCGACTTCATCCCGATCGAGAAGCGCTGACCGCGCTCGGTGAGGAGAGCCCGCGGCGCGCCGGTGGGCGCACGCGGCGAAGCGGCGGGCTTCACGGGCGTGGCGCGTGCGGGGAGTCGTCCGCGCGGCGCGGGGCTCCCGTGCTG
>JALYRN010000025.1 GCA_030855295.1 Myxococcota bacterium
CGCTCGAGCTCCGCGCCCAGCAGCGCAGCGGCTTCGGCGCCCGGCGCTGCCCGCGGCCGCGCCCGGCCCGTCACGTCGATGTGCTCCGACGGTGCCGGCGATCGCGGATCGCGGATCGCCGACGGCGGACGCGTCGCGCGCGAGCCCGGCTGCTTCGACGGTCGTTTCGAAGCTCCCATCGGTTGGACGCGGCCGTCGCCGCTTCCGGAGTATGACCGGGCTTCCCCGCTCGAGGGAAGCGATCGGCGTCAGCTCCGGCGCTTCGGCACCCCGACGCGATCGCCGTCACGCACCGCGATCACGTCGCCGTCGGGCCACGCCTCGCGCGCCTCGTCGACGAACGGACGCGTCGAACCGTAGCGCTGCGAGAAGTGCGTCAGCACCAGCCGCCGCGCCCCCGCCTCGCGCGCGATGATCCCCGCCTGCCGCGCCGTGAGGTGCCCGTGCGCGTGGGCCTCGCGCTCCTCCGACGAGAGATACGTCGACTCGCATACGACGAGGTCGGCGTCGCGCGCGAGCTCGATCGCTCCGTCGCACATCCGCGTGTCCATGATCAGCGCGAAGCTCTGCCCGGGCTTGTCGAGGCTGACGTCCTCGAGCTTCACCACCCGTCCGTCGACCTCGATCTGCCCGTTGCGGATCAGCTCCTTGATCGCCGGCCCCTGCACGCCCTCGGCGGCGAGCTTCTCCGGCAGCATCGTCCGCCCGTCGCGCTCCTGCAGGCGGTACCCGAACGTCTCGACGCCGTGATCGAGACGGCGCGCGTGCACCGTGAGCTTCTCACCCTCGTGGATGATCCCCTCACCGCGGATCGGCCGCGGCGCGACGCGACCGACCTCGTGATAGATCGACGCGTGCCGCATCCGCTCGTAGAAGACCTGACCCGACGCCGGATAGTGGATGTCGATCTCGTGCGGGACGCGATCGAGGCTGATGCGCTGGTGCAGGCCCGCGAGGCCGAGGCAGTGGTCGCCGTGGAAGTGCGTGATCAGGATGCGGGTGACCTGCGTGACGGTCACCTCCGCGTAGATCATCTGCCGCTGCGTGCCCTCGCCGGGATCGAAGAGCAGCCCCTCGTCGTCCCAGCGCAGCAGATACCCGTTGTGGTTCCGATACCGGGTCGGAACCTGGCTCGAGGTGCCGAGTACGATGAGCTCACGGGCGGACATGGGGCGCGGAGCACCAGCAGAAAGGAGGCGAGCGAGGGCGCCTCTCGTGACACCCGGCAGCGCGCCGCGCAACCCTCGTCACCTTGACGCTCCATGGCATACGCCCGAAGCTTCGTGCGTTTCACGACGCACACGGAGAAGCGGCGGATGATGCAACAGGGTTATGAGCGGGGCGACGGCTTCATCGCCGCGCAGGCGTCGGTCGACGATCGGGCGGGCTTCATCGTCCGCACGTACCTGCACCTTGTCGGTGCGATCTTCGCGTTCGTCTTCCTCGAGGCGGCGCTGTTCCTCAGCGGGATCGCGCAGCGCGTCTCCGAGACGATCTTCATGGGCGGCCGCATGGGCTGGCTGCTCGTGCTCGGGCTCTTCATCGGCGTCAGCTGGCTCGCCGATCGATGGGCGCGCAGCGACACCAGCATCGGCATGCAGTACGCCGGGCTCGGGCTCTACGTCGTCGCGGAGGCGGTCATCTTCATGCCGCTGCTGTGGATCGCGGGTCAGTACGACCCGAGCGCCATCCCGACTGCGGGGCTCGTCACGCTCGTGCTCTTCGGCGGGCTGACCGGGATCGTCTTCCTGACGCGCCGCGACTTCTCGTTCCTCCGCGGCATCCTCGGTGTCGCCGCGCTCGGCGCGTTCGGCGTGATCATCGCGAGCGCGATCTTCGGCTTCTCGCTGGGCGTGTTCTTCTCCGGCGCGATGGTCGTGCTCGCGGGCGGCTACATCCTCTACTACACGTCGAACGTCCTGCATCACTACCGGACGCACCAGCACGTCGCAGCGGCGCTCGCGCTCTTCTCCGCGGTCGCGCTCCTCTTCTGGTACGTGCTGCGGCTTTTCCTGGCTGCGCGCCGGTGATCGTTCTCTCGCCCTGCGATTGACGGAGCTGGCGGGCGCATCGATCCTCGACGGATCGTGCGCCCGCTTCGCTTTCTGCCCTTCTGTGCGGCGCTCGTGGTCGCCGCGTGCGGTGGCGATCCGGCGGTCGCGGACGACGCCTCGGCGCGCACCGATGCCGGGCCGATCGAGGTCGGCGATCCCCTCGCGTGGGCGCTCTCCGAGCCAGGCCCGTTCTCCACCGGGTACCAGAGCTGGGAGCACACCTACCGTCCCGCCGGGCAGAGCGCCGATCGCACGATCCGGATCCACGTCTGGTATCCGACGCTCGACGCGACCGGAACGCCGGCGATGTACGCGGGCCTGGTGCGCGACCGCGCGTCCTTCGTCGGCGCCACGCCCGCCGCGCCCGCCCACGCCTCGGGCGAGCTCCCGGTGCACGTCTTCTCGCACGGCCACCGCGGCTTCGGCGGCGTCGCGCACTTCCTCCACCGCCGGTTCGCATCGCACGGCTGGGTGACGATCGCGCCCGACCACACCGGCAACACGATCCTCGACAACGTCGAGCCGCGGCCGGTCGCGCTCTGGTACCTCCGCTCGCTCGACGTCACGGCGGCGCTCGACGCCGTCGCCGCGGGCGGCGCCGGGGTGCCTTCGCTCGGCCCGCTCGACACCGAGCGTGTGCTGCTGACCGGGCACAGCTTCGGCGCGCACACCGTCTGGGCCAGCGCGGGCGCGGCCTTCGATGCCGACGTCATCGCCGCGGGCCGCTGCACCACCGAGACGCCCTGCACCGAGGCCGAGCTCGACGTCTTCCGCGCCGGCGTCGGCGATCCGCGCATCGTCGCTGCGATCCCCATGGCCGGGTTGATCTCGAGCGAGTGGTTCGGCGCAGGCGGGCACGCGAGCGTCGCGATCCCCTTGCTCGCGATGACGGGCAGCACCGATCCCAACACGATGTCGGGCGCGGAGGCGCAGAACGAGCGCGCGGCCGCGCTCGACTTCACGTGGTTCGACGTCGAGGGCGCCTGCCACGAGTTCTTCGGGCTCGGCTGCGACGACGAGGCCGGAGAGCAGGAGCGCATCGTCGCCGCACCGGCGCTCGCGCTCGGGCGCCGACACGTGCTCGGCGACGAGAGCGAGGGCACGCTCGGCGTCCTCGACGGCACCGTCGCCGTCTCCGAGCGAGTCACCGTGCGACGGGGGGATTCACCGTGAGGAGAGCTCTGCTCCGACCGACGATCGCGCTCGCCGCGCTCCTCACCGCGTGCGCCGCCGATCCGCGCACGCCCGCGCGGCCGTCACGGCCGATCGAGCTCTCGTTCGAGCCCGGTCCGCGCGTGATGCAGCGGCTCACGCGCGCGCAGTATGCGAGCGCGATCTCCGACCTCTTCGGTGCAGACGTCGTCGTGCCGAGCGCGATCGAGCCCGACGTCGCGCGCGACGGCTTCTTCTCCGTCGGGGCCGCCCAGACCAGCGTGTCGGCGCGCGGTGTCGAGCAGTACGAGCGCGCCGCATACCAGATCGCCGAGCAGGTGCTCGCCCCCGAGCGGCGCGCGCGCACCGTCCCTTGCGAGCCGAGCGCGGTGCTCGATCTCGGGTGCGCCCGCGCGACCCTCGCGCCGCTCGCGCGACGCGCGTGGCGCCGGCCGGTCGACGCGGTCGAGATCGAGTCGCTCGCGTTCGTCGCGGCCAACGCGGCCAGCGTGCTCGAGGACTTCCATCTGGGGCTCGAGTACGGCATCGCCGCGATCCTCCAGTCGCCCGAGTTCCTCTATCGCCCGCAGGTCGCGATCCCGGCGCCCGATGCGCCCGAGCTCGGCACACTCGACGACTTCGAGCTCGCGACGCGCCTCTCGTTCTTCTTCTGGAACACCATCCCCGACGAGGCGCTGCTCGCGGCCGCCGAGTCCGGCGCGCTCTCCGATGCCGAGGGCCTCGACGCGCAGATCGATCGTCTGCTCGCCTCGCCGCGCGCGCGCGAAGGGCTGCGTGCGTTCGCCGGCGAGTGGCTCGAGCTCCACCGGCTCTCGGACCTGCCGAAGGATCCGATGATCTTCACCGCGGCCAGCCCGGATCTCGGCCCCGCCGCGCGCGAAGAGACGCTGCGCGCGATCGAGCACCACGTGTTCGATCGCGACGCCGACTATCGCGATCTGATGACGACCCGCGAGACGTTCGTCGACCGCCGCCTCGCCGCGCTGTACCTGGTGCGCGCGCCGTCGGCCGAGGGCTTCGCGCTCGCCGAGCTCCCCGACACCACGCCTCGTCGTGGGCTCCTCGGCCACGCGAGCATCCTCGCGATGCAAGCGCACCCGGTCTCGACCTCGCCGACGCTGCGCGGCCGCTTCGTGCGCGAGGTCCTGCTCTGTCAGACGATCCTGCCGCCGCCGGTCGAGGTCGACACCGCGATCCCCGAGCCGTCCGCGGAGGCGCAGACCCTGCGCGAGCGCCTCGCCGACCACCGCGAGAACGCGTTCTGCGCGGGGTGCCACGCGCAGCTCGATCCGATCGGCCTCGGGCTCGAGAGCTTCGACGGAATCGGACGCCTCCGCGCGCTCGACAACGGCGTGCCGGTCGACGCGAGCGGCGAGCTCGACGGCACGACGTTCGACGACGCGGCGGGCCTCGCGGAGGCGCTGCGCGATCATCCCTCGCTCGGGCCGTGCTTCGTCGAGCAGATGCTGCGGTACGGCACCGGACGCCGCCTCGCCAGCGGCGAGCACGACGCGCACTACGAGCTCACGGCGGAGTTCGCGCGCGCCGGCTTCCGAGTGCGTGCGCTGATGGCCGCGGTGGCCCGCCATCCGACGTTCCGCTCGGTCTCGATCGAGGCGGCTCCTGCGGATCCTGGGCCCGACGGCGGAATCGAGGTGACGCCGTGAAGCGCTTCCAACTGAACCGGCGCGCGATGCTGCGCGGCATGCTCGGCGGCGCGGCCGTCGCCGTCGCCCTGCCGCCGCTCGATCTCTTCCTGAACGAGTCCGGCACCGCGTACGCCGACTGCGGCGCGCTGCCGACGCGCTTCGGCTGGTGGTTCTTCGGCAACGGCGTGCTGCCCGGTCGCTGGGTCCCGAGCGGCACCGGCACGGGCTACGAATTCGCGCCGCAGACGGTCGCGCTCGCGCCGCTGCGCGAGAAGATCTCGTTCGTCACCGGCACCCGCGTCATGACGGCCAACACCGCGCCGCACGGGTCGGGCCCCGCGGGCTTCCTGGCCGGCGGCAACGTCGGCGGCGCCGACTTCGGCATGTCGCTCGCCACCTATCCGGGCCCCACGATCGATCAGATCGTCGCCGACGCGGTCGGGACCACCACGCGGTTCCGCTCGCTCGAGCTCGGCGTGCAGCGCTCCACGGTCAGCATCTCCCACACCGCGCCCGACGCCGTGAATCCGCCCGAGACCTCGCCGATGGCGCTCTTCGAGCGCCTCTTCGGGGTCGGGTTCCGCGTGCCGGGAGAGATGACCGAGCCCGATCCGCGGCTCGCGCTCCGGCGCAGCGTGCTCGACGCGGTCGGCGGGCAGACGCGCCGACTGCAGTCACGGCTCGGAGCGCGCGATCGCATGCGCCTCGAGCAGCACCTGGACGGCATCCGCGCGATCGAGACGCAGATCGCGCGCCTGCAGGAGGACCCGCCGAACCTCGCGGCGTGCATGCGACCCGCGATGCCGGATCCCGACTACCCGGACGTCGACGGCCGCCCGCGCATGCGCGCGATCTCGCGCGTGATGAGCGACCTCTGCGCGATGGCGCTCGCGTGCGATCAGACGCGCGTCTTCAGCATGATGTTCTCGCAGCCGGTCAACGACGTGCTGTTCGACGGCGCGCCCGCCGGGCACCACCAGCTCACGCACGACGAGCCCGGCGACCAGCCCGAGGTCGATCGCATCGTCACCGCGGTGCACGAGGAAATGGCGTACTTCCTCCAGGCGCTCGACGGCATCGAGGAGGGCGACGGCACGCTCCTCGATCACAGCGCAGTGCTCTGCACGACCGACGTCTCGTATGGCCGCACCCACTCCATCGAGGACTATCCGATCCTGATCGCGGGCAGCGCGTGCGGCGCGCTGCGCACCGGCATCCACCACCGCTCGGTCGGCGAGAACGCGTGCAAGGTCAGCCTCTCGCTGATCCGCGCGCTCGGCGTTCCGGCGGCGTCGTTCGGCTATGGCGCGGGCCGGGTCACCGACGGGCTCGGAGCGATCGAGGTATGAGCGCGCGGGCTCTCGTCTCCGCGATCTCGCTCGCCGCCGTGCTCGCGGCGTGCGGCCCGTCGGGACCGGCGGCCGGGCCGCGCATGTGCGAGAGCCTCGCGCCCGAGCACGCCGGCATCGTCCGCTCGCTGCGCTTCGAGGTCGCGCACATGGGCATCAGCGAGGGCTTCGATCTCGACGGCGCGAACGGCGCACCGCCGGAGGCCTCGGGCTGCCGCGCGCGCGACTTCCGCGATCCCGAGGGGCGCGAGGGCATCGACAACCAGCTCACGGCCGTCGTCCCGGCGATCGAGGGCATGGTCGGCGAGGGCACGCTCGACGGCCTGCTGCAGGGGGCGATCAACAGCGGTCAGCTCCTGATGGCGATCACGATCGAGGGCATCGACGATCTCGAGAACGACGACTGCGTCGCGGTCTCGCTGCGCCCGCTGATCGGCACGCCGCTGGTCGGCACCGACGGAAGGCTCCTCGACGGACAGACGCTCGACATCGCGCCCGAGGCGCAGATCTCGCGCTACGAGGGCGCGGTCCTGCGCGACGGAGTCGTCGAGACGGGACCCTTCGAGATCGCGCTGCCGGTCTCGGTGCTCGACGCCCGGTTCGTGATCGACCTGCGCGGCGCTCGGATCCGCGCGCGCATCGGTCCCGACGGCTCGCTCCGCGGCGTGCTCGCGGGGGCGATCGCGAACGAGCAGATCATCGACATCGCGCTCACGCTCGGGAACCTGACGAGCGATCTCCGGATGCAGGTCACGACGCTCGTGCAGCTGATCGCGGACCTCGAGCCGGTCGACGGACGGTGCACCGCGTTCAGCGCGTCGTTCCCCTTCGAGGCGGGCGCGGGCTTCGTGAACGCACCCTGACCGCGCGCGGGCGCGTTGGACTCCATTTCCGCGCGTGGTATACCGCGCGCCGCTCCGGAGGAAGGTTCTCCGGGCCGGGTCTTGCTCCGCAAGATCCGAAATCACACACACCTCCCTGATTTCATTCAGGAAACGGGTCTGCCCGGTGCTTCTCCTCGACTCGGTGACGAGCGCGGAGAGGTTGCAGGCCCGGGGAGGTGGAGGACCAACCGGAGAAGCGACACCACCATGACCGACGTCCAGAGCACCGAGACCCCCGAGACCCCCGAGACCACCGAAGCCCCGACCCAGGACTACGCGTCCAACCTGCCGGCCAGCCTGCGCACGTTGATCGACGCCGGCGTCCACTTCGGGCACCAGACCCGTCGCTGGAACCCGAAGATGCGTCCGTTCATCTTCGGTGCCCGCAACGGCATCCACATCATCGACCTCGACCAGACCGCGGTCCTCTTCAAGCGCGCCTACGACTTCGTCGTCGAGGCGGTGGGACGCGGCGGCCACGTGCTCTTCGTCGGCACCAAGCGCCAGGCGGTCGAGACGGTGCAGGAAGAGGCGGCGCGCGCCGGCCAGTTCTACGTCACGGGCCGCTGGCTCGGCGGCACGCTCACGAACTTCCGCACGGTGAAGGGCGCGATCGAGCGCCTGCGCGAGCTCGACCGGATGTTCGAGGACGGCTCGGTCGAGAACTTCGTCAAGAAGGAGCAGACCAAGCTCAAGCGCGAGCAGGAGCGCCTCGAGAAGTTCATCGGCGGCATCAAGATGATGAACTCGCACCCGTCGGTCGTCTTCGTGATCGATCCGCACCACGAGCACATCGCGATCAGCGAGGCGCGCAAGCTGCACATCCCGATCGTCGCGATCACCGATACGAACTGCGATCCCGACGTGATCGACTTCGTCGTTCCCGGCAACGACGACGCGATCCGCAGCATCAAGCTCTTCACGGGCAAGATCGCCGACGCGTGCATCGAGGGCCAGCAGCGTCGCCGCGAGTTCCGCGGCGGCGAGGGTGGCGGCGGGCACGAGCGCTCGGGCGGCGAGGGCGGCTCGAAGGTCGAGGTCGAGTTCCAGCGCGGTCGTCGCGGTGGTCCCGGCGGCAATCGTGGCGGCCCGCGCGGCCCGCGCGGCGGCGGCGAGGGCGGCGGTCACAGCTGATCCGCGCGCCGAGCTCAACGCTTCAATCGCTGGAAAGGACAGAGCGGAACATGGCAAACGTCACCGCGCAGCAGGTCAAGTCGCTCCGTGATCGCACCGGAGCCGGCATGAACGACTGCCGCAACGCGCTCATCGAGGCCGAGGGCCACGAGGAGAACGCGGTCGAGATCATCCAGAAGAAGGGCCTCGCGAAGGCTCTCAAGAAGGCGGGCGCGATCGCGGCCGAGGGCCTCGTGCACTCGTACATCCACTCGAACGCGCGCATCGGCGTGCTGGTCGAGGTGAACTGCCAGACGGACTTCGTGGCTCGGAACGAAGACTTCAAGCAGTTCGTGAACGACGTCGGGCTGCAGATCGCCAGCTCGAGCCCGCTCTACGTCCGCCGCGAGGAAGTGCCCGCGGACGACAAGGAGAAGCAGCTCACGCTCTTCCGCGGCCAGTTGGACGAGGACGAGGCGAAGACCGGCAAGAAGCGCCCCGAGGCGGCGGTCGCGAAGATCCTCGAGGGCAAGCTCGACAAGTGGTTCTCCGAGGTCTGCCTGAACGAGCAGGAGCTCGTGACGCGCGACGACAAGAAGACCGTCGGGCAGCTGGCGGACGACCTCACGGCGAAGATCGGCGAGCGCATCACGGTGCGTCGCTTCACTCGCTACGAGCTCGGCGAGGGCATCGAGAAGAAGACGACGAACCTCGCCGACGAAGTGGCGGAACAGCTCGCCTCGATGAGCTGAGCGGAGCGACGTCGCCGCGCGGAGCGATCCTCCGCGCGGCTGACTCGCCCACGCCGAGGGATCAGCAGGTCGACACGCGTCGATGAGGTGAGCATATGGGACTCAAGTACCGACGCGTGATGCTGAAGCTCTCCGGCGAAGCGCTCGCCGGCTCCGAGAACGGCTTCGGGATCGACACCCCGACGCTGCAGGTGCTCGCGGGTGAGGTCGCCGAGGTGCACGCCCTCGGGGCCGAGTGCGGCGTCGTCATCGGCGGCGGCAACATCTTCCGTGGGCTCAAGGGGAGCGCCGCGGGGATGGACCGCGCGACCGCCGACTACATGGGGATGCTCGCGACCGTGATCAACGCGCTCGCGCTGCAGGACACGCTCGAGCGCCTCAAGGTGCCGACGCGGACCCTGAGCGCGCTCGAGATCCGGCAGGTCGCGGAGCCGTACATCCGCCGGCGCGCGATCCGCCACCTCGAGAAGGGTCGCGTCGTGATCTTCGCGGCGGGCACCGGCAACCCGTACTTCTCGACCGACACCGCGGCCGCGCTGCGCAGCATGGAGATCGGCGCGAGCCTCCTGTGCAAGGCGACGAAGGTCGAGGGCGTCTACGACAAGGATCCCGCGAAGCACGACGACGCGGTGATGTACCGGCGGCTCACGTACGATCGCTGCCTCAGCGAGCGCATCGGCGTGATGGACTCGACGGCGGTGACGCTGTGCCGCGAGAACAAGCTGCCGATCCGCGTCTTCGCGCTCCTCAAGCGCGGGAACATCAAGCGTGTTCTGCTGGGCGAGGACGTCGGCACGCTGGTGACCGAGACCGGCGAAGAGTGATCGGGCAATCGAGGGGAGGACACCGATGGGGATGATCGAGGACACGCTCGGGGAGCTGCGCACGAGCATCGCCAAGGCGCACGACTCGCTCCGCAAAGAGCTCAGCCGCATCCGCACCGGGCGCGCGACGCCGGAGCTGCTGGAGTCGATCCGCATCGACTACTACGGCACACCGACGCCGATCTCGCAGATGGCGAGCGTGGCGGTGCCGGAGCCGCGGCTGCTGACGATCAAGCCGTACGAGCGCGGTCAGATCAAGGCGATCGAGAGCGCGATCGTGCAGAGCCCGCTGGGCCTCAACCCGCAGAACGACGGCGAGCTGATCCGCATCCCGATGCCGCCGCTCACCGAGCAGCGCCGCAAGGAGCTCGCGAAGGTCGCACGCAGTCACCTCGAGGACAGCAAGATCGCGATCCGCAAGGCGCGCCACGACTGCCGCGACATGCTCGCGTCGATCGAGAGCGACGGCGAGGCCAGCAAGGACGAGGTCGACCGCGGCAGCAAGGCGATGGAGGAGATCGTCAAGGAAGGCACCGCGAAGGCCGACGAGATCGTCGCCTCGAAGGAGAAGGACATCCTCCAGGTCTGAGCCTGCAGGAGTGCTCGCTCCGGAGGTCCCGTACGGGAGCGCGCCTGGCGCGCGGACGGGAGGGACCGGAGCGGGCGAGCCGATTCAGCTCTGTACGCGGCGGCTGAAGCGGAGGACGGCGCGGAAGACGTCCTCGACGCTCTGCTCGTCGATCGCGAGCTCGGTCGCCCACGCGCGACGCGCGGTGATGAGCTGGGCCTCTCGGGTCGGATCGTGGACCGGCTTGCCCTCGCGGCTCTTCGCGCTGCGCGCGCGGCGGCTGAGCTCGGCGCGACGCGCGAGCATCGCGACCAGGTCACGATCGAGCTCGTCGATCAGATCGCGCGCCTCGAGCAGCTCGGCCGAGAGCGTCGCGGGAGGCTCGGGGATCGCGAGCGTTCGATCGCGCGTCGCCGGCACGGCGTCCGCGATGCTGGCGTCGAGCGCGGTCAGCGCGTCGAGCAGGCGGCGCCGCGCGTCCGTCGCGTACGGGTTCTCGGAGTGGATCGCCGCGAACAAGTGGCCGGCGTCGCCGCGCACCGACTCGATCGTGCGCGCCATCGCCTGGAACGACGGCGGCGCGTTCGGCACGCGCGGGTCGACGCCCGCGTCGAGCATGCCCTTCGCGATGAAGAACGCGAGCGCGTGGGTGTCGGCCATCGCCTTGTCGTGCGCGTGCGCGTCCTGCTCGAGCGTCCAGCAGCCGATGCGCTCGTAGAGAGAGCGCGCGCGCGCGGCGGCGGTCGCGTGCATCGGGTTCGGGCAGATCACGACGCGCAGCGGGCGCTCGGCGTGGGCGAGCGAGACCGGACCGAAGAGCGGGTGCGTGCCGACCCACGGGATCGCCTCGCCCAGCGCGTCGCGCATCGCCTCGACCGGATGCACCTTCACGCTGCCGACGTCGAGCACGAGCTGCTCGGGGCGCAGCAGCGGCCGCAGCGCGACGAGCGCGTCCGGGATCGCGCCGACCGGCACCGACACGACGACGGCGTCGGCGTCCCTCACGAGCTCCTCGAGCGACGACGCGCGGCGCTCGACGGGGATCTCTGCGTGCGGATCCAGCGCGCGGACCTCGAGCCCCGCCTCGGAGATCAGATCCGCGAGCGCGCGCCCGAAGCGGCCATGACCGAGGATCGCGATGCGACGCATGAGACGGCGCGCATGATAGCGCTCATCTCGCTCCGCGCCCTCCGTCAGAACGGCACGCCGAGGTGCCCGTAGACCTGATCGATCCCGCCCTCGCTCAAGCCGCGCGCGTAGCCGACCCGCAGGCTGAAGCCGAGCAGGTAGAAGAGCGTGAAGTCGAGGTGCAGCTCGCCCCCGACGCCCACGCGGAAGCGCGACAGATCGATGTCGCCGCGGAAGGCATCCCCGCCGTCGGCGAACACCGTCGCCCAGAGCCGATTCAGGTAGACCGGGAGCGTGAGGACGCCGCGGTTGAACCGCGCGATCAGGAACCGGTACTCGATCTGCGCGAGGTGGTACTGGTTGCCGACGCGATCGTTCGGGTTGTAGCCGCGCAGCGCCGCGCCCCCGAGGATGATCGGATCGGTGAAGCCCGAGATCAGCCCCACGGTCGGGAACCCGCCGACGCCGAACAGACCCTGGCGCTCGAGATCACCGCCACTGATGCCGCCCGCGTAGCGGAGCGCCATCACGTGCGACTCGCCCCACGGCATCGGCAGGTACTGCGTGATCGACCAGGTCAGCGTGAGCACGCGGAACTGCGAGCCGATCGCGGGATCGGCGAGCGACAGGCCGATCCCGAGCGAGCGCCCGTTCGACGGGCTGATGTCGTACGCGTAGCGCTCGACGTCGCTGTAGCTCCAGCCGAAGCGCAGCGTCGAGAAACGCCCGGTCTCCGGAAGGATCGGCGCCGGGAAATTCGGATCGGGCGCGGTGACCGAGTACGGGTCGGCGGGCTGCGTGTACGTCAGCGCGTACGAGAGCGACACCGAGTTGCCCGAGAACGCGCGCGGGAACGAGTAGCCGAGCGACAGGTCGCCTCCGAACGCCTCCTGGATCCACGGCACCGAGCGGCCCGCGAGCTCGAGCCCGCCCGCCTGCGTGACGTAGCGAAAGCCGCGCAGGCTGATCGCGAGCGGAAGGCGGTTGTACGAGTACGCCGCGTCGACCGACATGTTGCCGCGGACCAGGCCGAAGCCGAGCCGCGCGCGCCAGCGGTGCCAGCCGACGACGTCCTCGCCCGCGACGCTGATGCCGAGCGTGGTGCCGAACGAGTCGGGCGAGAGATCGAGGAAGTACGAGCGGGGATAGAGCGTCGCGAGCGGCTCGTAGTCCTCGCTCTCCGCGGTCCAGATCGACTCGGTGTCGGACGGCGTCGGGCGGGTGTCGACGTACGCGGGGGCGTCGCGGAAGCCGGTCGGCTCGATCTCCATCGAGAAGAGATCGAAGCCGTACGAGGTGTAGCCGACGTAGACCATGTGCTCGCCGTCGGGCGCGATCGCAGGCTGGTAGGCGCCTCCGATCACGTTCGTCACCTGCCGCAGCGAGCCGCTCGCGAGGTGGTACGCGTAGATGTTCGCGATGCCCGTGCGGTCCGACGAGAAGTAGACGATCGATCCGTCGCCCGAGAACACGGGCCCGGTGTCCTGCGCGCGGTCGTGCGTGAGCTCGCTCTTGCGACCGGTCGCGACGTCGACGAGCAGCACGTCGCGATAGCCGCCGTTGCGCCAGGTCGACACCGCGACCGTGCGGCCATCGGGTGAGAAGCGCGGCGTGTACCACTGCTGGAAGCGATGCCCCGGCGTCAGCTCGCGCATCGTCCCCGGCACGTCGGCGAGCTCTGCGATCATCAGCTGCGTCGTGCCGGCGCGCGACACGGTGAACACCACGTGCCGCCCGTCGGGCGAGAGATCGGGCTCGCGCGCGCGCAGCCCGTGCGTCAGCCGCGTCTCGTGCCCGCTCTGCAGATCGCGGCGGAAGAGATCGGAGAAGAAGTAGATGTCGCGGTGCGCGTCGGTCTTCGCGAACACGATCGTGCGCCCGTCGGGATGCACCGCGGCCTCGCCGCCCGCGTTGACGCGCACCAGCGTCTGGCGCGGCTCGCCGGTGTCGCGATCGACGATCATGATCCGGCCGCGCGAGCGGTTGTCGGCGCGCAGGTACATCAAGCGTCCGTCACGCAGGAAGCGCGGCGCGCGCGCGAGCTCGCCGTGCGTCGTCAGGCGCGTCCCCTCGCGTCGTCCGATCGCGTCCACTGCTCGCTGCTGCGCGAGGTAGTGCGCGCGCCGCTCCGCGAGGAACTCGTCCCACAGCTCGACGAACGTGTGCCCGGTCGCGCGCTGCGCGACGCGGTTGATCCCGTAGGGCAGGATCGACGAGCCGTACTCGCGCGCGATCTGCGCGAGGGCGATGCGCCCGTAGCGCTCGGCGATGAAGCGCACGAAGTACGAGCCGTAGAGGTACGCCGCGTTGCCGTGCGGCCAGCGATCGGCGCTCGTCGAGACCTGATCGATGTCCCAGAAGCGCTCCTCGAGCGCATCCATCCGCAGGTACATGTCCCACTGGGCGCTGCGCAGTCGCCCGCCCGACGTCTGCTCGGTCTCCTCGTAGACCGCGAGCCCCTCGAGGAACCAGCGGGGCTGCACGTGGTTCGGCATGTACACCCTGCCGAGCAGCAGGTTCACGAGCGAGGGCAGTCCGCTCGCGTTGCCGAGATGCAGGATGTGCGTGTGCTCGTGCGTGACGAGCGTCGTCATCCAGTCGTCGTACTCGGCGAGCGGCGAGAGATCGTCGGGCGCCTCGGCGTACAGACGGATGGTGTCGAAGGGCAGGGCGGTGGCGGAGCCGTTCGCGGCGTCGGCGTCGTCGGTCAGGACGATCTGCACCCGCTCCGCCGGCTCGTGATCGAGGATCGTCGCGAGCGACGAGTGGGCGCGCTCGGCGACCGCGGCGACCCGCCGGGCCACGTAGCCGAGGGGCTCGTGGTACGTGATCACGAAGTGCGGGGTCCGGATCGTGTGCCAGGTCAGCAGCGGATCGCGCGGCTGGGCGCGCGCCGAGCGCCCACCGGTGGCCCCGATCAGCGCGATTCCGAGCGCGATCCCGAGGGCGAACGCGCGCAGACGGCGGGCCGCGCCCGGCGGCGGCTCCCCCCGCGCCGCGAACCGGTCGGGCTCGTTCCGTCCTTCCTTGACCTGCAAAGCCCGAAAGTCATAGGCTATTTCGAGCGATGGAGCCCCCCGTTCCGAAGATGACGCCGCCTCCTCCGGCGAGGCCAGCGAAGCAGTACGCGCTGCGCTTCATCTCCGGGAAGTACCAAGGAGGCGAGTTCCCGCTGCCGAACAACAAGGAGATCGTCGTCGGCCGCTCGAGCGAGCTCGACATGGTGCTCGTCGAAGACATGGTCTCGCGACGGCACGCGAAGCTGACCGTCACCGGCGATCAGATCTTCATCCAGGATCTCGGCTCGACCAACGGCACCTTCGTCAACGGCGAGAAGATCAAGCGCTCGCGCCTGCAGGAGGGCGACCGCATCCTGATCGGAACGTCGATCATCAAGCTCGTCGCGTCCGACTCGGCGGCCGTCGGCGGCGATGCGAAGGCGAAGCTCGAGGACGTCGCGGCGGGCCGTCGCACCTCGCAGGTGCGCACGATGTCGGGATCGATCGCGGAGATCCCGCTGCCCGATCTCATGCAGCTCTTCGGCGCGAGCAAGAAGAGCGGCGTGCTCGTGATCCGCACCGACGCCGACGTCGGCAAGATCTTCATCGACAACGGGCGCGTCACCTTCGCGGTCGTCAACGAGCACTACGACGTCGCGCCGCTGAAGAGCCTGTTCCGGATCCTCACGTGGGAGACCGGCAGCTTCGACATGGATCCTCCGGAGGTGCGCGAGTTCCTCGAGAAGATCGAGATGTCCGTCGAGGGCATCCTGATGGAGGCGATGCGGCAGATCGACGAGATCCGCCGGCTCGGCAACGACATGCCCACGCTCCAGGCGAGCGTGCTGCTGGCGATGCCGATGATCCCGCCGATGCGCGATCTCTCGCCGGAAGAGCTCGACGTGCTGCAGCTCTCGTACAACTACGGGCACGTCGAGACGGTGCTCAACAAGAGCCTCGCGAGCGATCTCGACACGTCGCAGATCCTCGTGAAGCTGCTCAAGAGCGGGTACCTGCGCGTCGAGTGACGCTGTCCCGCGCGGGCTCACAGCGCGCGGGATCCGAGCCCGGTACTCTAGGAAGGCGATGGCAACCGGTCGCTACGTGCTGCTCGAGCGCATCGGCATGGGAGGGATGGCGGAGGTGTTCCGCGCCACCTCGCGCGGCGCCGAGGGGTTCGAGAGGCCGATCGCGATCAAGCGCATCCTGCCCCACCTCTCGGAGGATCAGGACTTCATCAAGATGTTCGTCGACGAGGCGAAGATCGCGGTGCAGCTCCAGCACCCGAACATCGTCCAGATCTTCGATCTCGGGCGCGACGACCGCGAGTACTTCATCGCGATGGAGTACGTGCACGGGAAGGATCTCCGCGCGCTCCTCGATCGCGTGGAGAAGTCCGGACAGCGGATCCCGATCTCGGTCGCGGTGCACCTCGGGATGAAGATCTGCGAGGCGCTGCACCACGCGCACTTCGCGACCGGCCACGCGGGGCAGCTGCTCGCGGTCGTGCACCGCGACGTCACGCCGCAGAACATCCTGCTCTCGTATGACGGCGAGGTGAAGGTCACGGACTTCGGGCTCGCGAAGGCCGCGGGTCGCGCGACGCAGACGCAGTCGGGCGTCGTGAAGGGCAAGCTCGCGTACATGGCGCCCGAGGGGTTCGCGGGGATCCCCGTCGATCACCGCAGCGACGTGTTCGGCGTCGGGATCCTGCTCTGGGAGATGCTCGCGGGGATGCGCCTCTTCCTCGGGCGCACGGATCTCGAGACCGTCGAGAATGCGCAGGCAGCGCGAGTCCCCTCGCTGCGCTCGATCGATCCCACGATCCCCGCGGAGATCGACGCGATCGTGCTGCGCGCGCTCGCGCGCGATCGTGATCATCGACACCAGACCGCGGAGGAGCTGCACGACGAGCTCGAAGGCTTCGCGTACGGCCATCAGGAGTTCCTGACGAGCTCCGCGCTCGCGGGCTGGCTGCGCGACCTGTTCCCGCTCGATCCGCCGTCCGACGGAGCGGTGCGTGGCCCCGAGGTCGCCACGCGCGAGATTCGCCTCGCGGATCTCGCGCGTGGCTCGCACCCCGAGATCACGAGCCCGGACACCGTGCCGCCAGCGCTCGTCGAGGAGCTGCTCGGCGAGGCCGACGACGATCCGGACGAGATCCGCGACACGATCCAGCCGCCCGCGCCCGCGCCCGATGGGTTCGAGGACACGACCGGCAGGATGTCGCCCGCGCGCGTCGCCGAGCTCGCGACGGAGATGCTGCACGACGATGACCTGTTGCGCGGGACGGTCCCGCGCGCCCCCGCCGTGCCGCAGATCGAGGGCGCTCCCGCGGCGCCCCTCGGCCTCGGGTGGGACGACGAAGAAGAGGCGACCGTCGTGGGTCCCGCCAACCGCGACCGGCGCTGAGCCCAGCAGGAGTGCTCGCCCCGAAGGGCGCGCACGGGAGCGCGCGTCGCGCGCGCGGACGGAAGAGCCCGGAGCGGGCGAGCCGATCTTGCGACAGCCGCTGAGCTCGTCGGGGCCCGGGCCGCCGCCGCGTCCAATCCCTGGCGAGGGGGCGCACGCGCCACGCCCGTGGCGCGGCTGTGACGCGATCTCCCGCCCCGCTCCCGCGGATGGCGGGCGGCGCGGGGCGTCTATATCGCACTTCATGCGCAGATCAGAGCGACGTGCTCATCGAGGTGAGCGCGCGACGACAGCACGTCTCCCGCGAAGCGGCCTCTCGAGGCTGGCGCGCATCTCGCGAAGGGAGGACGCGGAGGTGACGAATCATGATGCCCGCAGCAGTCGCGCGACGGGGGCTGATCCGACCTCGTCGAGACGACGAGTTCTTCGGCGAGGTGATCGCCGGGCTCGGATCCAAACCGAAGACCATCTCGAGCAAGTGGCTCTGGGACGAGCGCGGATCGGAGCTCTACGAGCGCATCTGCGACACACCCGAGTACTACGTCGCGCGCGCCGAGCGCGATCTCCTGGAGCGGCATGCGCGCGAGATCGCCGACGCGATCGGCCCACGTGCGGTCCTCGTGGAGCTCGGCCCCGGCAACGCAGACCGCACGCGCGTGCTGCTCGACTGGCTCGAGGAGCCGGAGCGCTACGTCCCGGTCGAGCTGACGCGCGAGCACCTTCGCACGACCGCCGAGGCGCTGCGACGTGAGTACCGCGGGCTCGCCGTCGAGCCCCTGACGCTCGACTTCGCACGAGGTCTCGCGATCCCGCGACACGTCTGCGCCGCGCGCGACGGTGGACGCACCACCGTTCTGCTCGGCGGCGGCACGATCGGCAACTTCCATCCCCACGAGGCAGTGTCGGTGCTCGCGCGCGCGGCGCTGAGCGCGGGGCAGGGCGGAACCGTGTTGGTCGGCGTCGATCTCAAGAAGCCGAAGCGCACGATCGAGTCGGCATACGACGACCGTCAGGGCGCGACCGCGGCGTTCAACCGCAACCTGCTGGTCCGGATCAACCGCGAGATCGGCGCGACGTTCGACGTCACGCGCTTCGCCCACAGCGCGCCCTACGATCCGATCCGAGGTCGCGTGGAGATGCGCCTGGTGAGCGAGAGCGCCCAGACCGTGCTGGTCGGCGGATGCGAGATCCACCTCGCGCGCGGCGAGTGGATCGTGACCGAGCACAGCTACAAGTACGACCTGGCGGAGTTCCAGCAGCTCGCGCGGCGCGCCGGCCTCGCGCCGGTGCGGGCGTGGACGGACGAGAAGCGCCGAGTGAGCCTGCACGAGCTCGCGGTGCGCTGACGTCGGCGACGACGTCGAGGAGGATGCGATGCGCGAGCGAGAGCGCGGTCGAGGACGCGGGCGCGAGCGGAAGCTGACGCGCACCGAGATCGAAGGACGAGTCAGCTCGGCGCGGCGCGCCGACCGGCCGGTGGTCACGCGCGAGCCCCCTCCGCCGGGACGCCCGCGGCGCGAGGACGAGCGCGAGGGGCGTGACG
>JALYRN010000460.1 GCA_030855295.1 Myxococcota bacterium
TCGGCGAACACCGCGTCGAGCCGCGCGTGCAGCGCGTCGAGCGCGCCGCGCGCGTCGTCGCTCTCGTCGACGGCGTCGTCCGACACCCGGCAGAACGCGTAGAATGCCGCGACCGGATCGCGCATGCGCGCCGGCAGCGCGCGCGACGCGAACGCGAAGCTCTTCGAGCCGTGCGCGAGGATCGCGCGACACGCAGTGAGGTCGCGATCGGAGGCAGCCGGGTGCGGCACGGCGCGCACTGTAGCCCGCCGCGCTCGAGGCGCCGCCGGAGCCGACTCACCGCGCGAGATACGCGCCCACGTGCTCGGGATCCGGCACGATCGTGTCGAGCACGCGCGCGCTCGAGAGCACGCCCGGCATGCCCGCTCCGGGATGCGTGCCTGCGCCGACCAGGAAGAGCCCCTTCACGTCCTCGCTCTCGTTGTGCGGGCGGAACCACGCGCTCTGCTGCAGCACCGGCTCGAGCCCGAACGCCGAGCCGTTCAGCGACAGGTAGTCGTCGAGGAAGCCCTGCGGGTCGAGCACGCGCGAGGTGACGACGCTCTCCTCGAGCCCGGGCAGCACCGTCTCGCCCAGCGAGCGCGCGATCGCGCGGCGGTACTGCTCGCTCTTGGTCCGCCAGTCGGTGCCGCTCTCGAGGTGAGGCACCGGCGAGAGCACGTAGAACGCGTCGTGCCCGGGCGGCGCCATCGACGGGTCGGTGCGCGTCGGCCGATGCAGGTAGAGCGAGAAATCCTCGGCGAGGATCTTCTGGTGGAAGATGTCGTCGAGCAGCTCGCGATAGCGCGGCCCGAGCAGGATCGTGTGGTGCGCGACGTCGTCGTACTTCCGCTTCGTGCCGAAGTACCAGACGAAGAGGCTCATCGAGTAGCGCGAGAGCCGATCGAGCCGGAAGTCGGTCCACGTGCGCCGGTGCTCGGCGCGGATCAGCCGGCGATAGGTCCACGCCGAGTCGGCGTTCGACACCACGACGTCGGCCTTCACGACCTCGTCCTTCGTCTCGCCGCGCACCCGCACGCCGCGCGCGCGTCCGTCCTCGACCAGGATCTCGTCGACCTGTGCGCCGAGCCGCACGGTGCCGCCGAGCTCCTCGATCAGCGCGACCAGCCCGCGCACGATCTCGCCGGTGCCGCCCATCGCGAACCACACGCCGTGCTCGCGCTCGAGGAACGCGATCAGCGTGTAGATCGACGACGTCGAGAACGGATTGCCGCCGACCAGCAGCGGATGGAACGAGAAGACCTGCCGCAGCTTCTCGTGCTTCACGTACTTCGCGACGAGGCCGTGCACGGTGCGCCAGTTCTCGAGGCGGACCATGTCGGGCACCACGCGCGCCATGTCGAGCGCGCGCCCGAACGGCGCGTGCGCGAGCGCCTCGAACCCGATGCGATAGATGCGCTCGCTGTGCTCGAGGAACTTCTCCCAGCCCGCGACGTCGCCCGGCGAGAAGCGCGCGATCTCGGCGCGCATGCGCGCCGCGTCGCCGGTGTAGTCGAACGACGAGCCGTCGGCGAAACGGATCCGATAGAACGGATCGATCGGCACCATCGTGACGTCGTCGCTCATCTTCTTGCCGGCGAGCGACCACAGCTCTTCGAACAAGAACGGCGCCGTGATCAGCGTGGGCCCCGCGTCGAACACGAAGCCGTCCTGACGGAACACCCGCGCGCGTCCGCCCGCCTGATCGAGCCGATCGAGCACCGTCACCCGATAGCCGCGCACCAGCAGCCGGATCGCGGCGGCGAGCCCGCCGAAGCCGGCGCCGATCACCACCGCGTGCGGCGCGGAGGGCGATGGCCTTCGCGGCTCGGTGCGCGCGTTGAGGCGCGTCGTCGGGGTGCGGAGCCGGGTCAGGAGATCGCGCTGCGGGACGTCGGAGGGCATGCGAGGGCGCGGAGCCTAGGCTCATGCACCCGCCTCGCCAAGCCGCGCGCCCGTCACGCCGCGCGCGTCACGCGGCCCGCCTCGACGTGCCAGTCGGCGCGCCCTTCCCCCAGCCGGATCAGCTCGGGGTGCGTGGTCGTCAGGAACACCTGCCCGCCGATCTGCGCGAGCAGCGCGAAGAAGCGCTCGTTGCGCGTTCGGTCGAGCTCGCTCGACACGTCGTCGAGGAGCAGCGGCGGCACCCGCCCGATGCGGCGCGCGAGCACCTCGAGCTCGGCGACCTTCAGCGCGAGCACGAGCGCGCGCTGCTGCCCTTGCGACGCGTGGTGCTTGGCGCCGCGCGCGTGCACCTCGAGCGCGACGTCGTCGGCGTGAGGCCCCTCGGCGGTGAAGCCGCGCGCGAGATCTTTCTCGAGCGAGCGCGAGAGCGCCTGCGTGATCGCGTCCTCGGTCGGCTCGACGCGCGGCGAGTAGCGCACCTCCACCGGGATCTCGTCGCCGAGGATCGCGCGCGCGGTGCGCACCGTGACCGGCGCGATCTCGCGCACCAGCTCGGTCCGCGCGCGTCCGATCGCCGCGCCGGCGCTCGCGAGGATCGGATCGAACGACGTGATCGCGCGCCGGTCCGGCGACTCGTCGCGCAGCAATCGATTGCGGCTCCGCAGCGCCTTGCCGTACGTCGCGAGCGCGCTCCCGTAGCTCGGCTCCATCTCCTCGAGCACGCCGTCGAGCAGCGCGCGTCGCGCGTCGGGGCCGCCCTGCGCGAGCTCGAGATCGCCGGGATGGAAGAGCACCACCGGACACACGCCGAGCCAGCCCGCGATCGAGCGCGGCCGCTTGTCGTCGAGCGCGAGCTCGCGCCCCCTGCTCGCGCCCGGCGCGCCGGGACGATGCACCCGGACCTTGAGCGTGTGCGGCGCCGGCGGCCCGCTCACCTTCGCCGCGAGCGTCGTGGTGTCGTGGCCGCGCTGCACCAGCTCCTCGGCCGGCGCGCCGCGAAAGCTGCGCAGCGACCCGAGGTAGCACAGGGCCTCGAGCACGTTGCTCTTGCCCTGCCCGTTGTCGCCCGAGAGCACGTTGAAGCGCGGTCCCGGCACCAGGTCGAGCGGCGCGAGGTTCCGGAACTGCCGCGCGAACACCTGCTCGAAACGAAGCGGCTCGATCGATCGCGACCTGTCGTCCCTGCCGATCACTGCTGCGAGCATGCGCGGCAGCCTCCGCGGGCGCGACCTCTCCGCGGAGCGAACGCCGCGCGGACGACGTGCCGGTATCGTCGGGCGAGACGATTCCCGACGAGGCCCCGCGGCAGCAATCAGATCCGCATCGGCATGACGACGCCGACGAACACGTACGCGTCGCCCGCCGGCTTGATCACGCCGGGGTCGAGCTCGCCCGAGAACTCGAGCGCGATCTCGTCGTCGCCCAGCGCACCGAGCACGTCGAGCACGTAGCGCGCGTTGAAGCCGATCGTCAGCGGGTCGCCCGCGTAGTCGACGTCGACCTCCTCGCTGCCCTCGCCGACGTCGGGGTTCTCGCTGACGACGCGCAGCGAGCCCGCCTGCAGCATCAGCCGCACGCCGCCGCTCTTGTCGCTCGAGACCAGCGAGATGCGCCGCATCGCCTCGACCAGGATCGCGCGCGAGCACACGACGCGCTTGTCCTGGTTCTGCGGGATGACCTTGCCGTACGGCGGGAACGCCTCGTCGGCGAGCTTCACCGAGAGCTGGATCCCCTCGCGCTTGAAGAACGCGTTGCCGCCCTGCGTCGCCACGCCGACCGTCACCGGCGCTTGCTCTTCGCCCTTCGCGGGCTTGTCGGCCTTCGCGTCCTCGAGCAGGCGCTTGAGCTCGCCGATGCCCTTGTTCGGCACGAGCATCGAGAAGTTCACCATCGGCGTGCCGTCGCGCAGCTTGTGCTCGCACTTGCTCAGGCGATGGCCGTCGGTCGTCACCATGCGTGCGACGTGACCCTCGCCCTCGAAGAGCGCGCCCGCGAGGTGCGGTCGCGTGTCGTCGGTCGACATCGAGTACGACGTCTTCGTGATCAGGTCGGCGAGCACGTCGACGTCGATCGATGCGAACTCGAGCTGCCCCGGCGAGGGCAGCGGCGGGAAGTCGTCGCCCGGCATGCCGGGGATGCGGAAGCGAACCTTGCCGCTGCGGATCTCCGCCGAGTAGTTCGGACCGACGGTCCACTGCACGTCGCCCTCGGGCAGGTTCTTCACGATGTCGAAGAGCGTGCGCGCCGCGACCGCGATCGAGCCGCCCTTCTTGATGTCGGCCGGCGCGGTCGCCGCGACTCCGAGATACAGATCCGTGGCCGCGAAGCGCAGCGTGCCGGTGTCCTCCGTCGTCAGGAGGATGTTCGACAGGATGGGCATCGAGCTCTTCCGGTCCGCGACGCCGTGCGTCCGCGCGAGTCCACGGAGGAAGTTCCGTTTGCTGATCGTCAGCTCCATCCGCGCGCCCTCTCAGCGGTGCCGGACCTCTCGATGCCCGCTCCCCGGTGCTGGGGACGGCGGGATCTTAAGGACAAGAGAGTTAATTCTTAAAGGAGATCATCTCCTTCATAAGCCCTGTGAATTGTGGGTTGATCCGCGCATCTCTCCGAGATCAATAGGAAACCCGGCGAGAGCCTCCGGTGCACAGACGGTGGATCAACGCGGGACAGATCCCGTCCACCTTCAGTCCCCAGCCTCGTCCACCGGTTTCGAGCACACCAACCCACAAGCGCTGCGACTCTACCGAGCCTCACCATCCGGCCGCAAGTTCCGGATCGATCTCAGGCCGAAGCGTGCGTTTGCGCGTGCGTGTGGGCGTGTCGGCCCGCGAGGCTCGGCACCACCGCCGCCGGCCCCGCGAGCCACATCGCGCGCACGCAGACCAGCGCGAACGCGGCCGCCGCGACCCACGCCAGCGCGCCGTGGGCGTGCTCTTCTCCCATCGCGAGCTCGGGCAGGGTGACCGGCACCACCGCGTTGACGACCAGCGCCGCGGCCCACGCGGTCGCGACCAGCGCGCCGACCCCGAGCACCGTCGCGCGCGAGCCGTAGCGGCGCCGGAGGAACGCGAGCGTCGCGATGTTGGTCGCGGGACCGAGCGTCACCGCGACCAGCACCGCGCCCGGCGACAGGCCCTTGGCGATCAGGATCGCGCCGAGCGGCGCCGCCGAGGCCGGGCAGACGTACGCAGGGATCGCGAGCAGCGCCATGAGCGGGATGTCGGCGCCGACCGCGGCGAACGCGCCGAGCTCGTCCGCCGGCACGAGCTCCGCGACCAGCGCGGCGAGCGCGATCCCGATCAGCGCCCACGGCGCGTTGTGGATCACCAGCTCGTCGAACGCGGCGCGCCAGCGCGCGGCATACGTGCCCTGGGGCTCGGCGTCCGACAGCGCGTGCGCATGCCCGTGCGCGTGATCGTGCCCGCAGTCGCAGTCACCGGCGCTCGCGGGCTTCACGATCTCGAAGCGCATGCCGCCGAGCTGAAGCGCCGGCGCGGGCTTCTTCGCGACGACGCGCGCGACCACCACCGCGCCGATCACGCTGGTCGCGAGCGCGACCACGAGGTGCGCCGCCGCGAACGGCACGCCGAGGAAGCGCGCCATCAGCGCGAAGACCTCGAACCCGACCTGCGGCGTCGCGAGCAGGAACGCGACGACCAGCGCCGCTCCCGCGCGCCGCGCCGCGAGCCCCTCGGCGACCGGCAGGATCCCGCACGCGCAGACCGGCACCGGCGCGCCGAGCAGCGCGCCCCGCAGCGCCTCGCGCAGCGGACGATCCGCGCGCAGCCATCCCTTCGGGATCTTGCCGCCGAGCGCCTGCAC
>JALYRN010000461.1 GCA_030855295.1 Myxococcota bacterium
GGGCGCGGTCGAGACCGGCGCGGACTGCGGGCAGTGCGGCATCGAGCGGCGCACGTGCAGCGACGCCTGCAGCTGGCCTGCGTGGGAGTGCGCGGAGCTCGCCGACCGCTGCGACTACTGGGTGCTCGGCGCCGGGCGCACCGAGTGGACCGGCTATCGCCTCCCCGACAGCCCGTTCGCGCCCGCCGCGCCGATCCGCGCGGCGCTCGCGCTCGACGGATCGAGCGACGCGATGGTGCTCACGGACACGACGTACCACCTGCTCCGGCGCAGCTGCGTGCCGCGCGCGGGCGGCGAGTGCTGGATCGCGAGCGGCTCGCGCGACGCCCTCTTCTCGCAGGCGAGCGGGCACGCGCTGCTGTTCGTCACCGACGTCCCCGAGGCGTTCCGCATGGACGGACTGCAAGGCATCGATCTGCTGACCGCCGACACCACGCTGCGCTACGTCCGCGACGTCGCGACCGGCGAGATCACCTTCGTCTCGACGGCCCCCGCCGAGGCGTGGACCGGCCCCGGCGCGCCGGTGAGGACCGACGTGCGCGCGACCTGGACCGACGTCGGCAACACCGAGCGCTGGCTCGACGCGCCGTGCGGAACGCCGACCGCGAGCATCCCCACTGCGTTCGTCGGATACGTCGCCCGCGACACCGTCCACTTCTTCACGCCGGCCGAGGGCTGCGGCTACTACCACCAGGCGCCCTACTCCTCGTTCGCTCCGTTCGCGCTCCCCGGCGCGCCGCCCGCCGCGCGCGTCGGCGGCGCCTACTACCGCTCCGGCTTCTTCGTCCTCGCCGAGTCGCGCTAGCGCGCCACGATGCGCCCGCGGGACCGTCGTGTTCGCGGGCACGTACGACACCAACGACGACCTCACCGGAGAGATCGAAGTCTCCTTCGAAGGCCCCGCTGCCTGCGCGAGCGACACCGCCGGCGAACTCGAGGTCCGCCTCGCGGACGACTCCGACTCCGGCACCGCGACCATGGCCTGCCCGGTCCGCGCCGGTGAGCCGCCGTTCGCCGTCGAGTAGCGGCGAACTCGTCCGCCACGTCCTTCAGCGCGCGTGAGCTCGAGCTTGTGCGCGGGCGCCACCCCGAGCGATCGACAGGCACCCGAGCGGCGGCTGACACATCGGTTCCTGCGCTGCGATCGCTCGTCGCAGACGTCTGCTTCACTCCGCGGGCCCGTCGTGGAGCTCTCGGCACGTCTCCTCGCTGACGCCGTAGGTCTCGCGCAGCTCGGCGCATGATGTCGTGCACACGCGGGTGCACTGGACGTCGTCCATCCCGAGCTGGGCGCAGCGGTCGAGGCATGCGGCGCTCGGGCCGCAGCCGCTCGCGAGCGCGCACGCGACGACGACAGCGACGCGCGATGCGACTCGCATGCTCACTGCGCCTCCACTCGCACCGACTGCGCCGAAGCACTCGCGGCGACGAGCCACGCGATCACCGAGAGCGTCATCCCGATCGTCACTCGCATCGCCCGAGAGTCTCGCCCTCCCGCGCGCACGACAACCCCGAGCAGTGCGCGGGCGAGCTCCCGGAGCGATGTCGCAGGGGTGGCCGCACGCCGCGCCGGCGATCGACGCTACAGCTCGAAGCGCACCGGTCGAGCGCGCGTGCTCGACGAGATCGAGTCGCGCTGCATGCCGGGCCCGAGCGACACAGAGGACGTCGCACGCGGCTCGGCTGCCGCTCGGAGGCGCGCGGGGCGTCTGCTACGATCGAAGCGTGTCGAGCCCCGCACGCGTGCGCGCCAGCTTCGAGGAGATGGTGGTTCTTCGCGACCGAGGCCTCGCGGTCGAGCTCGTGGACGGCGAGATCGTGCACAAGGCCATGCCGAAGCCGGAGCACGGCGGTGCGCAGGCAGCCTTGCTCGGGCTCCTCTTCCCGTATCACCGTCGCACGGGAGGACCTCGCGGACCGGGCGGCTGGTGGCTCATGGCCGAGGTCGAGGTCCTCTACGACCGAAGCTCGGACGTGTATCGCCACGACGCGCTCGGCTTCAGGCGCGATCGGATTCCGTCACGGCCGACCAGCTTCCCGATCACCGAGCGCCCCGACTGGGTCTGCGAGATCCTCTCGCCCGCGACGGCGCGCTACGACGTGGTGAGGAAGCAGCGCACGCTCCACGCGCACGCTGTGCCGCACTACTGGATCGTCGATCCCGAGCACGAGACGCTCGCCGTCCTCCGGCACGGCCCCGACGGTTACGTCAACGTCCTGAACGCGGGCGTGGGCGACGTCGTCCGCGCCGAGCCGTTCGACGGAATCGAGATCGACGTCGGCGAGCTCTTCGGCCACGACGCGTGACGCGTGCGGCGGCGCGCGGTCGGACCGCGCACGTCAGTCGATCGACGAGCGCACGGGCGCGAGCGAGCCGCCACGGGCGAGAGCACGGGACGGGCGGGACGGGCACGCTCGACTCGGCGCGCCGCGCTTCGAGACGCTCGGTGAGCGAGGGGTGCAGTCCGACACTCTCGGAGCGGGCTGCTGTCAGGCGCCCGTCACGGCGCGCAGCGCAGCCGCACGATGTCGATCGCGTTCGGCTGGTCGTGCTCCCAGCGCGTGCTCACCGCGGCGACCACGCTTCCGTCGTCGAGCTCGACGAGCGAGTGGAGCCACACGTCGAGGGCGCTCGCCCAGCGCAGCGACCCGCGCGCGTCGAGCTCCGCCACGAAGCTCTCCTGCCCGTCGATCCCCTCGGTCCGCTCGAGCTTGCGCGTGCCGCTCAGCCACCAGCCTCCGCCCGCGCGCGGCTCGAGCGCGAGGTCCGCGCCGAAGAAGCACCACTCGGGCTCGGAGATCGTGGGCCCCTCGACCAGCACGCCGTCGCGGTCGAAGCGCGCGATCCACCGGCCGCGACGCCCGTCGACGGGGCAGCTGTCGCGCCGGAGGAACAGAACGAGGAACCCTTCGTCCCCCGCGACGATCCGCAGGGTGTCGATCGGCACGTGCTCGAAGTCCGGGAGCGGAAGCTCCACGCGCGACTCCCGCAGCGTCGCGCCGTCCGGGGCGAGCAAGAAGAAGAGCAGCTCGGGGCGGACCGGCGGGCCCGCGTGGACCTGGATCGTCGCGACGCCGACGAGGCCCGCGTGGTGCGCGAGCACCGGCGCGCTGATGCCGAGCACGCCACTCGGCGGAAGGAGCGCGCTCCGATCGCCGAGCGCCCAGCTCTCCCGTGTCGTGCCGTCCTCGTCGATCGCCGCGAGGCAGACGTCCGACGAGCACTCGAGCGCGCTGAGGAAGGCTCCGTCCTCGAGCCTCGTGATCTGCGGCGTGCCCCATCGGCGGACCGCTCGCGCGATCGGGATCGGCGTCGGGCCCGCGACGCGCACGCCGTCCGCGTCGAGGATCGTGATCATCGGACGAAGCGACTCGGCTCCCTCCCGCGTGCTCGTGCCGAGCGCGATCCCGTCGACGCGGCCATCGGCGTCGCGCGACCGGGAGATGCTCGGGAACCAGTCCGACGATTGCTCTCCCAGCGAGAGATCCCAGCGCTCGAGAGGTCGACCACGGGCTTCGAGGCGCCGGCGCATGAGGTTGAAATCGGGCTCGCCCTCGTCGTAGAGGCGCGCGAGCAGCACCATCCCCTCGCGGGTCGGCGCGAGCGCGCTCAGCGCCCAGCGACAGCGCGCGCACGCGCCGGCGCTTCCCTCGTCGGTCCTCACTCGGATCGGCTCGGAGACGATCTCGAGAGGCAAGCCCTCGTCGATCCGCGCGTCGCCGTCGTCGTCGAGCCCGTCGCAGCGCTCGATCGCGTCGGACGGTGGGATCACATCGAGCTCGCTGCGCGCGCCGCACGCCCCGAACAACAGCGCGGCGGCGACGACCGCGCGCGCCAGGGCGCGTGCGCGGATCGCCTGATCGCGCACGCGCTCGAGCGTCGGCTCCTCGCACATCCTGCGGCGGCGACGCATCACGCGCGCCGGAGCACGACGGCGCTGACGTTGCCGTAGTAGCCGACGCTCGTGACGACGACCGCCTTCGTCTGCTCGCGGGCGCGTCCCGAGACCAGCGGCGCAGGCACGACGCCGCCGATCCACTCGACCGCGCACGCCATGCCGAGCGCCCCCGCGCCCGCGAAGCACTCGCCCCACATCGCTTTCGGCGCCGCGACCGCGACGCTCTCACCGAAGACCTGCTCGATGCCGTGGATCTCCGCGGCGTCGTACTTCGAGAGCCCCGAGCAGCTCGCGCACACCGCGTCGACGCTCGACGGAGGGATGCCCGCGTCGTCGAGCGCGAGCTTGATCGCGCGCGCCACCGCGACCGGCGACGCGTTCAGCAAGAAGACGCCTTCGGTCGGCGACTCGAACGCGGTGCCATATCCCGTGATCACCGCGCGCACCCGCGCGCCCCGCGCCTCCGCCTCGTGGCGCCGCTCGACGCACAGGTACGCCGCGCCCTCGCCGAGGTGCAGGCCCTGCGACTCCGCCGAGCCGGGCGCCCACTCGTCGTCGCCCTCGGCGAGCGCGCCGAGCTTCTGGAACGCGACGTAGAGCGGCTCGCTGAGCACGTCGCCGCCGCCGACCAAAAAGGCGTCGGCGCGGCGGTGCGCGAGGTGGGTCTCGCACGTCAGCACCGCGTCGATCGCGCCGCAGTTGCCATCGACGATCGTGACGTTGGGCGCGCGAAGATTCTCCCAGATGCTCACGTAGCCCGCGGCCGCGTTGATCACCGTGTTGGGGAAGCGCGCGGGGTTGATGTAGCGAGGGTCCTCGAGCTCGGCGACGAGGTTGAGCTCGGTGATCGAGTCGAGCGAGCCGTACGCGGTCGACGAGCAGATGCCGATCTGCTCGCCGCGCAGCGCGCCGACGAACTGACCGCCCGCCTTGAGCCCGGCGCTCTCGAGCGCGCGCTTGCCCGCGACGATCAGATACTTGGTGAGGCGATCGAAGTTGCGATGGCCCTTGTCGCCGAGGAGCGCGTTCGCGTCGAAGCCGCGCACCTCGGCGGCGCGCGCCGCCGGGAACTTCGCCTCCGGCAGCGCCGCGCACGGCCCCGAGAACGCACGCGCGCGGGCGGCGTCGGGATCGCGCAGCGCCGCGACGAAGCCGTCGTGCTCGAGCGCGACGGGGGAGACGGTGCCGATTCCCGTGATCGCGAGCGGCTTCATTCGTCCTCGAGAAGGCCGCCCGGCGTACCAGATCCGACGCGAATCCGCCAGACGCCGCGCCCCGCGGGGCGAGACTGCGCTTGCGGTGCGCGCGCCCCCACGGGCACGATGGAGCTCGATGCGAACGGCCCGTCGGCACCCGCTCCCGCTCGCGCTCGCGCTCTCCCTCGCGCTCGCGAGCTGCAGCCCGGCCGCGCCGACGCAGCTCGTCGTGGTGGTCGACACCGATCTCGCGATCCCCGGCGCGATCGACGCGATCGTCGTCGAGGTGATGGGTCCCAGCGGCATGCGCGAGACCGAGCGCGCGACGCTCGCGGACGACGAGGCGCTCCCGCTGACGCTCGGCGTCGCGCCGAGCGGCGGGTCGCTGGGGCCGATCGAGGTCGTCGCGACCGCTCGCCTCGGCGCGGGCACCGTGGTGGAACGGCGGCATCGCGTGATGCTGGTCGAGGGAGAGACGCGCACGCTGATCGTGCACCTGACCGCCGAGTGCGCGGCGCGCGCGACGCCCTGCGCGAGCGGCGAGACCTGCGGCGAGAACGGCTGCGTCGACGTCGAGCTCGAGGCGGGCGATCTACCTGCGTGGACCGG
>JALYRN010000026.1:0-6974 GCA_030855295.1 Myxococcota bacterium
GGCGATCACCGACGCGCT
Source organism: Myxococcota bacterium (assembly GCA_030855295.1). Classification (GTDB taxonomy): domain Bacteria; phylum Myxococcota_A; class Polyangia; order Polyangiales; family Sandaracinaceae; genus Sandaracinus. The sequence goes on from JALYRN010000026.1 coordinate 19, forward strand.
GCTCGGGGCGCACGCGGGCGCGCGGGTCGTGATCACGTACCCGGTGCCGGTGCGCGACGCGGAGGGGTTCCTCGGCGTGCGCGAGATGCTCGCGTGCGCGGGCTACCGGCGCGTGATGGTCGGCGGCGAGGTGCGCGACCTCGACTCGGTGCGGCCGAGCGACGTGCTCGGAGAGGACAGCGCGCGCGCGGCGCCCGCGGCCTCGAAGAAGAAGAACACCGCCAAGACGGCGAAGAAGAAGAAGGCGAGCAAGATCGCGCGCGGCGACGCCTCGCCTGCCGAGCCCGCCATGGCGACGATGGACGTCGTCGCCGATCGCGCCGTGCTCCGCGACAGCGATCGAGGCCGCCTCGTCGAGGCGCTCGAGACCGCGATGGCGCGCGGGCACGGCCGCGTCTCCGTCGTGCTCGAGGGCGGCACGGTGCAGCGCTTCTCGCGCGCGCTCCACTGCGCGCCGTGCGACCTCACGTACCGCGACGCGACCCCGGGGCTCTTCTCGTTCAACAGCGCGGTCGGTGCGTGCGAGACGTGCCGCGGCTTCGGTCGCGTGATCGGCATCCAGTGGGAGAAGGTGCTGCCCGATCCGCGCAAGACGCTGGCGGGCGGCGCGATCGCGCCGTGGGGCGGCAAGTCGACGGCCTGGGAGCGGCGCGCGCTCGCGAAGCACGCGGCGAAGGAGGGCGTTCCGCTCGACGTGCCGCTGGGCGAGCTCACGCCCGAGCAGCGCACGTGGCTGATGGAGGGCGACGCGCTCGGCTGGCCGCGCGGCTGGTTCGGGCTGCGCGGGTGGTTCGGATGGCTCGAGTCGCGCGCCTACAAGATGCACGTCCGCGTGCTGCTCTCGCGCTATCGCAGCTACGAGGACTGCACGGTGTGCAGCGGCGCGCGGCTCAAGCCCGAGGCGCTGCTCTGGAAGATCGACGGGCTGTCGATCGCCCAGCTGCAGTCGCTGCCGGCCGCCGAGGCGAGCGCGTTCCTCGATCGGATGGGCGCGCGCCTCGAGCGCGACGGCCACGACGACGCGGCGACCTCGCTCCTGCTGCGCGAGTGCCGCGAGCGCCTGCGCACGCTCGAGGACGTCGGCCTCGGATACCTCGCGCTCGATCGCGCGTCGCGCACGCTGAGCGGCGGCGAGTCGCAGCGCGTCGCGCTCACGAGCGCGCTCTCGTCGTCGCTGACGGGCGCGATGTTCGTGCTCGACGAGCCGACCGTCGGCCTGCACCCGAGCGACGTCCGCAAGCTCACGCGCGTCGTCGAGCGTCTCGCCGCGGACGACAACCTGGTGCTGGTCGTCGAGCACGATCCCGACGTGATCCGTGCCGCCGATCGCGTGATCGAGCTGGGCCCGGGCGCTGGCGAGCACGGCGGCACGATCGTCTTCGACGGAACGCCCGAGGCGCTCGCGCTCGCCGCGACGGCGACGGCGCGCGCGCTGCGGGAGGACGATCCGATCGTGCGGCCGCGCCGCGAGTCGCCGTCGTGGATCGAGCTCCGCGGCGCGCGCGGCCACAACCTCCAGCGCGTCGATCTCCGCATCCCGATCGGCGCGATGACGTGCGTCACCGGGCCGAGCGGATCGGGCAAGAGCAGCCTCGTGCTGGAGACGCTGGTGCCCGCGGTGCAGCGCGCGCTCGGCATCTCGGGCGCGGCGCAGCCGCTCACGCACGACACGCTCACGGGGGCCTCGCTGCTCACGGGCGTGGTGCACGTCGATCAGGCGGCGCTCGGGCGCACCTCGCGCGGCAACGCGGCGACGTATCTCGGGGCGTGGGACGTCATCCGCAAGCGCTTCTCGCGCGAGCCGATCGCGAAGGAGCGCGGCTACGCCGACGGGTTCTTCTCGTTCAACGTCGAGGGCGGGCGCTGCGAGACCTGCCGCGGCGACGGCGCCGAGACCGTCGAGATGCAGTTCCTCGCGGACGTCACGTTCTCGTGCCCCGACTGCAGCGGACGCCGCTTCGTCGGGCCGGTGCTGGACGTGGTGCACCGCGGCATGACGGTCGCCGACGTCCTCGAGCTGACGGCGACCGAGGCCGCCGCGCGCTTCGCCGACGACGCGCGGGTGATCGCGCGCCTGCAGCCGATGCTCGACGTCGGTCTGGGGTACCTGCGCCTCGGGCAGTCGCTCAACACGCTCAGCGGCGGCGAGGCCCAGCGCCTGAAGCTCGCGCTCGCGCTCGCGGAGACTCCGTCCGGCGCGCTGGTCGTCCTCGACGAGCCCACCGCCGGCCTGCACACGCAGGACGTCGAGCCGCTGATGAACGTGCTCGAGCGCCTCGTCGCGCGCGGCGACACCGTCGTGGTCGTCGAGCACGACATGCGCGTCGCCGCCCGCGCCGATCGCGTCGTCGACCTCGGCCCCGGCGCCGGCGCCGAGGGCGGCCACATCGTCGCGCAGGGCACCCCCGAGCAGGTGGCAGCCGTCTCCCCCGACACCTCCAAGACGTCCCCCTTCCTAGCCCGCGCGCTACCGAGGAGCGCAAGCGCCCCCCCGGAGCGAAGCGACCCGACCCCCCATCGATCTCGCCGAACCTCATTGGATAACGCGGCGACTGCCGCCCATGTGGAGGTCACCGGGGCGAACGAGCACAACCTCCGGAACGTCAGCGTCCGGATCCCCCGCGAGAAGCTGGTCGCGGTCACCGGCCCGAGCGGCTCGGGCAAGAGCACGCTCGCGTTCGACGTCGTGTTCGCCGAGGGCCAGCGCCGCTACCTCGAGACGCTGTCTCCCTATGCGCGCCAGTACCTTCCGCAGCTCCCGCGCCCCGCGGTCGATCGGGTCGCGGGCGTGCCGCCCACGGTCGCGGTCGAGCAGCGCATCACGCGCGGCGGCGCGAACTCGACGGTCGCCACCGTCACCGAGGTCGCGCACTACCTGCGCCTGCTCTGGGCGCGCGCGGGTCTCCTGCACTGCACGGAGTGCCGCGTGCCGATCGCGGCGCGCGCCCCCGGGCTGCTCGCGGAGGACGTGCTCGGTCGCTTCGGCGCGCGCGCCGAGATCACGGTCCTCGCGCCGATCGTGCGTGGACGGAAGGGCCACCACCGCGAGCTGCTCGGCAGCATGCGCGAGAAGGGGTTCACCGAGGCGCGCATCGACGGCGTGCTGCGCGCGCTCGAGCCCGGTCTCTCGCTCGCGCGCTTCGTCGAGCACGAGGTCGAGGTCGTCGTGGCGCGCACCAAGGGGGATCGCGCGACGCTCGAGGCCGCTCTCCGGCGCGCCGCCGAGCTCGGCGACGGAAGCCTGCGCGTGCTCGCCGCGGGCGAGGATCTGCTGCTCTCGACCAAGCGCGCGTGCCCCAAGTGCGGCACCGGATATCCCGAGCTCGATCCGCGCTTCTTCTCGTTCAACACGAAGCAGGGCCAGTGCGCGCTCTGCGAGGGGCACGGCTTCCTCACGCGCACGATCGGGCGCGGCAAGAGCATCCGCGAGGTGCGCGAGGCGTGCGAGGACTGCGAGGGCACGCGCCTGTCAGCGCTCGCGCGCGCGGTGACGATCGACGAGCGACCGATCACCGCGATCCTGTCGGAGAGCGTCTCCTCGGCGCGGCGCGAGCTCGCGGGGATCCAGCTGCGCGGGCGAGACGCGGAGATCGGTGGGCCCTGTCTCTCGGAATGTGAGGCGCGCCTCACGTTCCTGGAAGAGGTGGGCCTCGGGTATCTGGGGCTCGATCGCGCGGCGAACACGCTCAGCGGCGGCGAGACGCAGCGGGTTCGTCTCGCCGCGCAGCTCGGCAGCGGCCTGACGGGCCTGCTCTACGTGCTCGACGAGCCGACGATCGGGCTGCACTCGCGCGACACCGGCAAGCTGATCAGCGCGCTGCGCTCGCTGGTCGACAAGGGCAACAGCGTGATCGTCGTCGAGCACGACTCCGACGTGATCCGCGCGGCCGATCACGTGATCGACGTCGGCCCCGGCGGCGGCAAGCGGGGAGGGCGCGTGATCGCAGAGGGCTCGCCGTCCGTGCTCGAGACGGTCGCGGAGTCGGTCACGGGCGCATCGCTCGCGCGCGCCGCCGCGATCCCGAGCATGCGACGCGAGTGCGCGAAGGTGCCGCGGCTCGAGCTGACGGGCGCGCGCGGCCACAACCTCTCGGGCGTCGACATCGCCATCCCGCTCGGACGTCTGTGCGTCGTCACCGGCGTGAGCGGCTCGGGCAAGAGCACGCTCGTGCGGCGCGTGCTGCTGCCGGCGGTTCGCCACGCGCTCGGGCTCGTGCTCGAGGAGCCGGGCCTGCCGTACGCGTCGCTGAAGGGCGCGCAGCACCTGCAGCGCGCGACGATGGTCGACCAGAGCCCGATCGGCCGCACGCCGCGCTCGGTGCCCGCGACCTACGTCGGCGCGTGGGACGAGATCCGGCGGCTGCTCGCGAGGACGCCCGAGGCGCGCGCGCGCGGCTGGGAGGCGTCGCGCTTCTCGTTCAACGTCTCGCACGGCGGGCGCTGCCCGACCTGCGACGGCAACGGCTCGCTGACGGTCGAGATGGCCTTCCTGCCCGACGTGTACCTGCCGTGCGACGGGTGCGCGGGGATGCGCTTCACGCAGGAGACGCTCGACGCACGCATCCACGATCGCAGCGCGGGCGAGCTCCTGAAGATGGAGATCGAGGAGGCCGCGAAGGTGCTCGCGGCGATGCCGAAGGTCGCCAAGCCGCTCGAGCTGCTGACCGAGCTCGGCCTCGGCTACCTCGAGCTCGGCCAGGCATCGAACACGCTCAGCGGCGGCGAGGCGCAGCGCCTGAAGCTCGTCGCCGAGCTCGGCACCACCGCGCAGGGCCGCACGCTCTACGTCCTCGACGAGCCGACGACGGGTCTGCATCGCGACGACGTCGCGCGGCTGATCGGAGTGCTCGGCAAGTTCGTCGAGCGCGGAGACACCGTCGTCGTGATCGAGCACCACCCCGACGTGATCCTGCAGGCCGACTGGGTCATCGATCTCGGCCCCGAGGGAGGCGAGGGCGGCGGTCGCGTCGTCGTGCAGGGCACGCCCGAGGACGTCGCCGCCGAGCCCACGAGCCACACGGGCCGCGCGCTGCGCGAGGAGTACGCGCGCGCGGGGATCGAGATCGGCGCGGCGCCGAAGGCGAAGCGACCGAGGCGCAAGGCCAGCTGAGACGACAGGAGTGCTCGCCCTGGAGGGCGCGTACGGGAGCGCGCGCCGCGCGCGCGAACGGAAGCGCCCGGAGCGGGCGAGCCGATCGATCCGGCGCGCGGACCGAAGGGCCCGGAGCGCGCGAGCGGATTCTCAGAGAGGCTCTGATCTGATCTGGGGTCTGCCTCGACATCGGACGACGCCCGAAGGGCCGTCGTGCCGTGCGCCCGCGAGCCCCGCGCCGAACGCAATCACAGCCGCGCCCGTGAGCCGCCCCCGTCCCGTCCGCGATTGTCTGCCGAATCATCGCGATGCATCTCGGGACCTCACGTTTCCGCGTGCACCGATCGACAGGAGGCGATGTCTGCCGTTTCAACGCGCGTCAGTCGCGACGCTCGCGCGCGACCTCCCGTCATGCGCAAGAGCAGGCGGTCGTCACGGAACGAGCAGACGGTGATCGCGTTCCGCAGCTGGGGCGGGACGCGCGCGGCGCGAGCTGCGCCGACGTCGGGCTCGTGGTCGCGACGGCGCGGACGTGGCTTCTGCGGATCGGCTGGAGACGAGCCGGGCCGATCGACCCTGCGCACGACCCCGGCCGTGCCCCGGCGTGATCGTGTCGGGGCGGGCGCGAGTCTAGAGCACCGAGCACCGAGCCGGTCCCGTCACGGCTCAGCGGACGCGATGGCGGCCAGCGCGGGGGGCCGTTCAGAGACCAGAGTCACGCGCGCGTCTCTCGCGCGCGAGACGGCAGCGATTCGTCCAGGAAGCGCGTATCGCGTCGGTGCGTACGATGTGCGATGACGACGAGAGCGAGTCGCTCGCACGCAAACGGGAGCGGGGGTGTCGCGTCGCTGGCGACCGGCGCGTGGAGCGGCACGATCGAGGTGTTTGCCATGGAGCTGCGATGACGAGCGCGCGCGCGCGCGACGCGGTCGACGTGGCGCGGCTCCTCGGGATCGCGCCGGGCGCGCGCGAGCGCGTGATCGAGCGCTTCGAGTCGGGGCAGGCATCGCGCAGCGAGCTCGTCGTCGGCCGTGCGAAGGTCGGCGTCTTGCTCTGGAGCGAAGAGGGTCGGCCGAGCTGGGCGTGGTCGATCCGCCGCGGCAAGAAGCACGGTCTCGAGCTCGAGTGGCCGCCGCGTCACAGCCGCCACGTACGGGCGGCGCGCTGCGAAGGATCCGACGCTCGTCCGGCGGCGCGCGGAGGACGACGAACCGCGGCGACCGCTGCCGCCCGAGCACGCGGTGCACCGCGGCCGGAGACCACCCGCGCCGCGGCGCAGGTGATCGCGACGTGAGCGCGCCACGGGCGTGGGTGCGCGTTGCGCCGCTAGACTCACGGCGATGGAGCGCGTCGAGGTGCTCGGGTGGGTCCTGATGCTCGATCGCGAGGCGACCCGCGCGATCTACTCGCGCATCGAGTCGGGCGGGGCAGCGGAGTGTGGCTGCGCCTATTGTCTGAACTTCCTCGCGGTCCGCGATCGCCACGTTCCGCCCGCCCTCACTGCCGTGCTGCGGAAGCTCGAGATCGATCCACAGAAGGATCTCGAGGTCGTCGAGTACGCACCGGACCAAGCACGAACGCGCCTGTACAGCGCGACGTACTACGTCGTGGGTCAGTTGCTCGACGGTGAGCGCTCGCTCCGCGATCCGCAGGAGATCGCGCCCGGCTTCTCGATCGGTCTCGAGAGCGGTGCGGCGATGTACCTGATCGACGAGTGGCGCGGCGTTCCGATCGTCACGGTCGAGTGGTTCGGTCGTCTGCCGTGGGTGCTCGACGAGCGACCGGGCTGAGTCGACAGGAGTGCTCGCCCCGGAGGGCGCGCACGGGAGCGCGCGCTTCGCGCGCGGACGGAAGCGCCCGGAGC
>JALYRN010000026.1:6984-18388 GCA_030855295.1 Myxococcota bacterium
GCGGGCGGGCCGATATCGAGACAGCCTTCGAGCGTCGCTCAGAACGGTCCCGGGCGACCTGCGGGGATGTCGCTGGGGTCGACCGCCGGTCCGCCGGGATCGTCGAGCGAGCACGAGGGGTCGGCGAGCGACGGGATGTACGCGGCGCAGCGGCCCTCGAGGCAGAGGCAGCGTCCGCCGCAGTCGAGCGTGCCGGCGCGGCACTCGAGCGTGCAGAACGTGCCCCCGCAAGACGGCGCCTGCGCGGCCGCGGTGCACGTCGTGGGGTGACAGCAGCCCGCGGGCACGCAGTCGGCGTCGCTCTCGCACGCGACCTCCGTCGGCTCGATCTCGCCGAGCGGCTCGCACGCACCGCTGACGACGACCTCGAACGACGACTGCGCGCTGCCGGCGAACATCGTGACCGCCGTGACGCCCGGCGCGACCGCTTCGATCTCGAGCCGCGGGCCCTGCGCGAGCGCGCCGCTGCACACGCGGCTCGCCGGTCCGATCCGCGCGATCGACGGATCCGCGACGCTCGCGGCGGCGCCCGAGCCCACGAACAGCTCCAGGCCGCTGGGCGCGATCGCGACCATCCGCAGCCGCGCGAGCTCGCCCGCGCGGAGGTCGAGCCGCTCGATGCGCCCGTCGATCCAAGGATCCGAGAGCGGTCCGCCGATCACGACGTCGTCGAGGTCGCCGTACGGCACGATCGTGGCGATCGCGTTCACCTCGACAGCGTCCTCGACGGCGACCGGGACCGTCTCGAACGGAACGCCGCTCGCGTCGATCAGCTCGATCGCGCTCTGGCCCACGCGCAGCGCGCGCATCACGACGCGTCGTCGCTGCGACTGCTCGCCGCCGCACTCGGTCTCGCCGAGCGCCATGACGCGGCAGGTGCCTCCCTCGCCGCTCCCGCAGCAGAGCCGTACCGGCTCGATCCACGCACTCACGATGGTGGGATCGGTCGCGCGCACCTCGAGCGAGTCGGCGTCGACCTCCGCGATCACCTCGGCGATCACCTCACCGCCGACCAGCAGCGGCCGATCGAGTGGGCACCCCGCCGCGCACGAGTCGCCCGTGCGCACGACGATCGACGCCGTCGCGGGATCGACGCTGGGAGCTCCGGTGGTGCATCCGATCGCGGCGGACGCGATCACGGCGAGAAGGGCGGCAGCTCTCGGTTGCATGGCCGGTGACGGTGCAACCCACGTTCCTGGAGGCCGAACCGCGCGCACCTTGCCCGACGTGCTCCCCACGTGGGGGCGCCACGCTGCGCATGAGGCAGGGCGCGGCGCAGCAGCCTGCCACGCTTCGCGGAGGACGGGCCCGCGCGTCAGAGCTGGATCAGCTTCAGATCAGGCGCCGCGACGAGCCGCGCCTCGGTCTTCTCCTGGACCTCGCGCGCGCTGACGCCTGGCGCGATCTCGATCAGCCGCAGGCCCTCGGGCGTCACGTCGATCACCGCGAGGTCGGTGATGATGCGGTGCACGACCCTCTTGCCGGTGAGCGGGAGCCGACAGCTCTTGAGCACCTTCGGCTCGCCGTCCTTGTTGCAGTGGTCCATCACGACGACCACGCGCTTCGCGCCGGCGACGAGGTCCATCGCGCCGCCCATCCCCTTGACCATCTTGCCGGGGATCATCCAGTTCGCGAGATCGCCCTCCGCGCTGACCTCCATCGCCCCGAGGATCGCGAGGTCGATGTGCCCGCCGCGGATCATCGCGAAGCTCTCCGCGCTGTCGAAGAGCGCGGCGCCCGGGATCATCGTGACGGTCTGCTTGCCGGCGTTGATCAGGTCGGCGTCCTCCTTCCCCTCGACCGGGAACGGGCCGACCCCGAGGATGCCGTTCTCGCTCTGCAGCATCACTTCGACGCCGGGCGGGATGTAGTTCGCGACCAGCGTCGGGATGCCGATCCCGAGGTTCACGTAGAAGCCGTCCTGCAGCTCCTGGGCGGCGCGCATCGCGAGCTGATCACGGCTGAGCATCAGGTCTTCTCCGCGCGCGGCGAGACAGTGCGTCGCTCGATGCGCTTCTCGTGCTTGCCCACGATCACCCGGTGGACGTAGATGCCGGGCGTGTCGATCTCGTGCGGCGCGAGCTCACCGACCTCGACCAGCTCCTCGACCTCGGCGATCGTGACCTTCCCCGCCATCGCGCAGAGCGGGTTGAAGTTCTTCGCGGCGAGCCGGTAGACGAGGTTGCCGTAGCGATCGCCCTTCCACGCCTTCACGATCGCGAAGTCGGTCGTGATGCCGCGCTCGAGCACGTAGTGCTTGCCGTCGAACTCGCGCGTCTCCTTGCCCTCGGCGACCAGCGTCCCGTAGCCGGTCTGCGTGTAGAAGCCGGCGAGCCCCGCGCCGCCCGCGCGCAGGCGCTCGGCGAGCGTGCCCTGCGGCGTGAGCTCGACCTCGAGCTCGCCGCTGAGGTACTGCCGCTCGAACTCCTTGTTCTCGCCCACGTACGACGAGATCATCTTCTTGATCTGCTTGTTCTGCAGCAGCAGCCCGAGCCCGAACTCGTCCACGCCGCAGTTGTTCGAGACGAACGTCAGCCCCGACACGCCGCGCTCGCCGCTCGCACCGCGCTCGCACAGCGCCGCGATCGAGAGCTCGGGGATGCCGCAGAGACCGAACCCACCTGCCGCGATCGTGGCGCCGCTCGGGATGTCGGCGACCGCGTCTCTGGCCGTCTTCCGGACCTTGTCCATACGCGGCGGTCGTACCAGACGCGGCGCGGCCGCATCAAGGCCGTGCAGTGCTCGATCTCTCGCCGGAGCGGGCGAGCACTCCCGTGGAGTCAGGCGGCGCGCGCGCGCTTCGGCTCGGTGGGCGCGGGCGGGGGCGAGGTCGGGCTCGCCTTCGTCGACTCCGCGGGCGCGTCGCCGTCGGGGATCGGCAGCTTGAAGTTGTAGCGGAGGAAGTCGCGGAAGAAGCCCTGCGGGTTGGGGTCGTTCTTCTTCTGCAGCTTCGCGCGCACCTTGTAGATGCCATGCGTCGCCGCGAAGACGACGTTCACCGCGTGCAGGTACGCGCCGCCGTGGTTCTTCCGGAAGTAGTGCCACCGCGAGTCGAACCAGTACTCCGGCACCTTCCGCCACTTCTTCATGCCGGTGGACGCGCCGCCGACGTGCTGCACGCGGCTCTCGACGACGTACCACGTCGGCCACCCCGCGAGCTTCGCGCGCCGGCAGAGGTCGGTCTCCTCGAAGTAGAGGAAGAACGTCTCGTCGAAGAGCCCGACCTTCCGCAGCACGTCGCCGCGGATCATCATGCTCGCGCCCGCGAGCCAGTCGACCTCGCAGGTCGTCATCGGCCGCGGCGCGATCGTCACGCGGCGCTCCTCGAGCAGCTTCGAGACCACGCCCAGCGAGAGCCCGCTCTCGAGCTCGCTCCACAGGCTCGGGAAGCGGAACGCCGTCGCGTGCGGCGCGTCGTCGGTGCCGTGGATCGCGCTGCCCGCGATGCCGACCTCGGGGTGCGCGTCGAGGAAGTCGACGAGGATCTGGATCGCGTCGGGCGCCGGGAACGCGTCGGAGTTCAGGATGTAGACGTACTCCGGCGGATCGTCGCTCTCGAGCGCCGGCCGCATCGCGAAGTTGTTCCCCGCGCCGAAGCCGCCGTTGTTCGGGCTCGCCAGCACGCGCACGCGCTCGGGCGCGTACCCTCGCTCGCGCACCCCCTCGCGGATGCGCTCGAGGCTGTCGTCGCCCGAGTCGTTGTCGACGATGTCGATGCGCGCGTCCGGGATGTTCTCGATCGCGCGGTGGGCGGCCTTGAGCGCCTCGAGCGTCATCTCGGGAGTGCGGTAGTTCAGAAGTACAGTCAGTAGCTTCACGCGTTGTTCTCTAATCGCCGCGCCGCGGACTTCCAGCGGGCGACCCCCACTCGGGCGTCTATTCCTCCGCGCCTGCGGCGACCGCGGACTCGAGCTCGTCGTGCTGCATCGCGAGCCGCGCGGGGCTCACGCGCGTCCCCGAGACCTCGTCGCGCTCGGGCTGCAGGTGCGTGTGCCGAACGATCAGCGACGGCAGCTTGCGCTCGATCGCGTCGATGCACTTGCGCAGCTTGCGCGCGAGCACGCGCACGTTCGGCTCGAGCACCATCGAGTCGTGATCGCCCGAGACCTCGTGGACCTCGAGCTCCGAGACCCACGGCGTCCATCCGTTGTCCGGCGTGACGTAGTGACGCTGCCCGTCGATCAGGCGCCCGTCGCCGACGACCCACGCGGGCTGCAGCTTCGGCCGGAAGAGCGTGACCTTCCCCTCGTAGCGCTGCAGCTGATACCGCGGCAGCGCGTTGCGGAACGCCTCGCCGATGATCTCGCTGCGGAACTCGTCCGACTTCGTGTCGCCCTCGGGCTCCTCGAAGCGATTGCGCAGCTTCGTCATCTCCCACTCGAGGCGCCGCTGCGCCCACTCGGCGAGGTAGTTCGGCCCCTTCGCGCGCAGCTCGAGCATCTGGATCGTCGCGCGATCCCTCGAGCTCAGCGGCGGCCGGTTCGGCAGCGGGGTGTCGAGCAGCAGGAGCATCGAGACCTCCTCGCCCATCGTCCTCAGCTGCTGCGCCATCTCGTACGCGGTGATGCCGCCGCCCGAGAAGCCGCCGATCATGTAGGGGCCGCGCGGCTGCACGGTCCTCATCTCGGCGAGGTAGGCGATCGCCATCTCCTCGAAGGTCTCGTGCGGCTTGCTGTCGCCGTAGAGCCCGAGCGCCTGCAGGCCGTAGAAGCGCCGGTCGGCGCCGATCAGGTGCGCCATGTGCCGCAGGTTCAGCACGTTCCCGAACATGCCGGCGACGATGAAGAACGGCGCCTTCGGTCCGTCGCCTTCGCGCTCGTCGGCGCGCGGATGCATCGCGACCAGGTGCGTGTAGCGCGTGCGCGGCCGCTCCGGCTTCGGCGCCGCGACCGGAACGCTCGTCTCGGACGCGCTCGGCCCGATGCGCTCGCGCACGCGATCGGCGATCCGCTCGATGGTCGGCGCCTCGAAGAGCACCGAGATCGGGAAGTCGACCGCGTACGTCTTCTTGATCTTCGCGAAGAGCCGCACCGCGATCAGCGAGTGCCCGCCGAGATCGAAGAACGAGTCGCGCACGCCGACCATCTCGACGCCCAGCAGATCCTGGAAGTACCCGACCATCGTGCGCTCGACGTCGTCGCGCGCCTCGACGTACTCGGTGTCGAGGTTCGGCCGCGCGAACTTCGCGCCGCCGGTCTCCTTCTGCTGCTGGCTCGTCGCGCGATCGGCCTGCTTGACGAGCTTCTCGAGATCCATCGAGCTCACGAGCACGCGCGACTGCGAGAGCCCCTCGAGCACGCGCTCGAACGCGAGCACGCCTTCGTGCGGGAGAATGCCTCGCTCGAGGTTCTTCGCGAGCTGCTGCTCGGCCGGCGAGAGCTCGCGGTTCGCGCCCTTCTCGAGCTCGACCTCGCTCGGCGCCGGTCGCCCCGCGTTCGCGAACGCGCCGGCCCCCTGCGTGCGCTTGATCGAGAAGCCCTTCACCTCGACGATCACGTGGCCCTCGGGATCGCAGATCACGACGTCGAAGCTCGCGACGTCCGGCTCCCGTCCCGCCGCGCTCGGCGACGCGTCGCCCGCCCAGCGCACCCAGCTGCGGATCCGCGACGGCAGCCCGCCCCAGATCTGCACGCTCTCGTACTGGATCGGCACCCAGAGCGTCTTCGCGTCGTAGCCCGGGATCAGATCCATCGCGAAGCCCGTCGCGAGATCGAGGAGCGCGGGGTGCAGCGGATACTCCGCGACCTCGCTCGCGAACCGCTCGTCGAGCGCGAGATCGGCGATCGCCTCGCCGCGTCCCCAGCGCACCTCGTGCAGCACGCGCCAGCGCGGACCGAACCGGAGGAACTGCTCCTGCGGCGTCTTGATGCCCGCAGGATCCGCCTGCCGGCGCAGGTTGCAGCGCGACTCGATCGCCTCGACCGGCACCGTCTTCGGCGCGCTCATCGCGGTCAGCGAGAGGCTCGCCTGCGCGTGCAGCTCCCAGCCCAGCTGCCCGTCGAGATCGACGCGCGTGCGCACCTCGAAGGAGTAGCCGGTCGCGGTCGGCTCGAGGCGGACGCGCACCTCCTTCGTCTCTTCGTCGCCCACCGCGAGCGGCCGGATGAAGAAGAGATCCTGGATCTCGAAGGGCCCCGTCTCGCCCTGCTCCGCGAGCGCCTCGCGGGCGAGCTCGAGGTAGCCGGTGCCCGGGATCAGCGCCTGACCGGACCCGGTGCGGTGCTCGTCGAGGAACCAGTGCGTCGACTGATGCCACCGCGCGACCATCGCCACGCGAGCGCCGCCGCGCGCGTCGGTCTCTCGCACGCGCGCATCGAGCATCGGCTCGCTCGCCTCGCCGAGGAGCTCGCCCGACGCGCCGCGCCCGCGCTGCGCGAGCGCCTCGTGCGCCATGCCGACGTCGTTCCAGATGCCCCAGCCGATCGCGGTGATCGGCAGGCCCCGCTCGCGCCGGCTCTGCGCGAACGCATCGAGGAACGCGTTCGCCGCGACGTAGTCGATCTGACCGGCCGCGCCGATCACGCTCGAGCTCGAGGAGAAGAGCACGAAGAAGTCGAGCTGCTCGCCCGAGAGCACGCGATCGAGCACCAGCGTGCCGTGGATCTTCGGCGTGAAGACGTCCTCGCAGTCGCCCTGCGACTTCTGCGCGATCAGCGCGTCCTTCACGACGCCCGCGGTGTGCAGCACGCCGTCGATGCGGCCGTGCCGGCGCTTGGTCGCCTCGACGACCGCGCGCAGCTCGCTCTCGATCGTGACGTCGGCGGCGTGCAGCGTCACCTCGGCGCCCATCTGCTCGAGCGCGCGCACCTTGATGATCCGCTGGCTGGTCCGGTCCTCGGGGCCGAACGCGCGCACGTGCGTGTCCCACTCCTCGCGCGCCGGCAGCTCGGTGCGTCCGATGAGGACGAGCTTGGCGCGGCGCGTCTGCGCGAGGTGCTCCGCGAAGAGCAGCCCGAGGCCGCCGAGGCCGCCCGTGATCAGCACGACCGCACCCTCGCGGATGCGCGCCGCGGTCCCCGCGTCGATCGTCGGCAGGCGCTGCGCCTCGACGCCCTCCTCGTACCGGTGCGGGCCGCGGAACGCGACCATCGCGCTGCGCGGCGGCGCGAGCAGCTCGGCCTCGAGGCGCCCCGCGAGCTCGTCGAGCTCCTGCTGCGCGGCCTTGCGGCCCGCGAACGGATCGATCAGCGCGTTGAAGAAGTTGCCGCCGAACAGCTTCGCGCTGGTCTCGGGCAGGCGCAGATCGATCGCGCTGCACGTGATGCCCGGCATCTCGCGCGGGATCACCTTCACCGGTCCGCGCAGCGTCGACTTCTCGGGGTAGGGCAGGGGCTCCGCATCGATCTGCGCCATCCCGTTCGCGATCGTCGTGATGTGGATCGGCGGCGTGAGGCCCTCGTCCGCGATCGCCTGCGCCAGGAAGAAGAGCGAGTAGAAGCCGCGCTCCTGGTTGCGATGGAAGAAGCTCGAGCCCGGGCGGAACGACTCGTCCGCCGTGATCATCCACAGGTGCGCGATGCGCGTCGGCGCGTGGCCCGACTTCATCAGCTCCTGCAGCAGCGCGACGTAGCCCTCGCGGCCGCGCTCGGGCGCGAGCGCGTACTCGGTGTCGCTGCGCCGCACGTACGCGTCGCCCTCCCACACCGAGATCACGGTGTCGCCCTTGGCGACCAGCCGCTCGCGCAGGCGCCGCCCGAGGCCGGCCTCGTCCATGAAGAGCAGCCAGGTCTGCGCCTTCGTCGACTCCGGCGGCGAGACCAAGCGCGGGCGCCACGTCGGACGCCATCCCCACTGCTCGAGGTCCTCGAGCTTCGCGAGCTCGCCGAGATCCTCCTCGAGGACCTGGACCTTGCCGGGCTGGATGAAGAAGTGCTGCCGCTGGAACGCGTACGTCGGCAGCGGTACGCGGCGCCGCGTCTCGCCGGACCACACGCGATCCCAGTCGATGCTCGCGCCCGCGGACCACACGCGCCCGACTTGCGTCAGGAAGTACGCCGCGTCGTCGACGACCTCGTCCTTGTGGCGCAGCGAGACGATCGTGTGCACGGGCGAGCCGCCGCCGCCCGCCGATGCGCCGGCGACCGAGCCCGCCGGGTGCTGCTTCGCGAGCGAGCTGAGCGTGCGCCCGGGGCCGACCTCGATCAGCACGCGATCCGGCGTCTCGAAGAGCTTCGCGAGGCACGCCGAGAAGTCGACGGCGCTCCGGAGGTGCTGCACCCAGTACTCGGGATCGGTGGCCTGCGCCTCGGTGATCCAGGTGCCGCTGCCGTTCGACAGGAACGGCAGCGCCGGCTTCGAGAGCTTGATCGACCGCAGGTACGCGCGGAACTCGCCGAGGATCGGGTCGAGCATGCGCGAGTGCGCGGCGACCGGGATCGCGAGCCGCTTCGCCTCGATCTCGCGCTCCGCGAGCATCGCCTCGAGCGCCTCGATCGCGGCGACGGGGCCCGAGACCACCGTGACGTCGGGCACGTTGATCACGGCGACGTCGACGTCCTCCGGCAGCAGCGGCTCGAGCTCGGCGCGCGGCAGGTTGACGCTCGTCATCGCGCCGCCCGGCACCTTCGCGAAGAGCTTGCCGCGCAGCGCCACGAGGCCGAGCGCGTCCTCGAAGCTCATCACGCCCGCGATGCACGCCGCGGTGTTCTCGCCGAGGCTGTGCCCGAGCAGCGCGACGGGCTCGGCGCCCCAGCTCTTCCACAGCTGCGCGAGCGCGTACTCGATCACGAAGATCGCCGGCAGCTGGTGCGGCATCGGCTCGAGCTGCTCGTTCGCGCGATCGAGCTCCGCGGGATCGCAGAAGAGCATCGGCCGCAGATCGAGGCCGTGCTCGCTCTTCAGCAGATCGAGCCCGCGATCGACGTGCTGCTTGAAGACCGGCTCGGCGTCGTAGAGATCGGCGCCCATGCGCGCGTACTGCGCGCCGCCACCGGGGAACGCGAAGACGACCGAGGCCTTCGTCACCTTGGTGTCGCTGAACACGCGGCGCGGATCGCCGTCGCGGAGCAGCTGCGCGGCCTCGGCGGCGTCGCGCGCGACCACGACGCGCCGGCGATCGAATTCGCGGCGCCCGACGTGCAGCGTCCACGCGACGTCGGCGAGCGCCTGCTCGGGGTGCGCATCGAGGTGCGCGGCGAGCCGCTTCGCGTTGTCCTCGAGCGCCGCGCCGTTGCGAGCGCTCATCGTCAGCAGCTGCCAGGGCCGCTTCGAGGGCGTGGTCGGCAGGGGGCCGGGGGCCTCCTCGAGCACCACGTGCGCGTTGGTCCCGCCGACGCCGAGCGAGTTCACCGCGGCGCGCCGCGGATGATCGCCGCGCGTCCACTCGCGGAGCCGATCGTTCACGACGAACGGGCTGGTCTCGAAGTCGATCGTCGGGTTCGGCTTCTCGTAGTTGAGCGTCGGCGGCATCTGCCGGTGATGCAGCGCCAGCGAGGCCTTGATGATGCTCGCGACGCCCGCCGCGTTGTCGAGGTGGCCGATGTTCGACTTCACCGAGCCGATGCGGCAGAAGCCGACCTTCTTCGTCTCCTCGCGGAACGCCTGCGTCAGCGCCGCGATCTCGATGGGGTCGCCGAGGTAGGTGCCGGTGCCGTGGCACTCGATGTAGTCGATGGTCTCGGGCGAGACGCCGGCGATGCCGTAGGCCTCGACCATGCAGCGCGCCTGTCCGTCGACGCTCGGCGCGAGGTAGTTCACCTTCGAGCTGCCGTCGTTGTTGACCGCGCTGCCCTTGATCACCGCCCAGATGTGATCGCCGTCGCGCAGCGCGTCCTCGAGACGACGCAGCACCACGACGCCCGCGCCGCTGCCGAACACGGTGCCCTGCGCGCGATGATCGAACGCGTGGCAGTGGCCGTCGGGCGAGAGCACCTCGCCCTCGTGATAGACGTACCCGCGCCGGTGCGGGATCTCGACCGTCACGCCGCCGGCGAGCGCCATGTCGGTCTCGCGCGCGAGCAGCGACTGACACGCGAGGTGCACCGCCGTCAGCGACGAGCTGCACGCGGTCTGCACCGCCATGCTCGGCCCGTGCAGATCGAACAGGTACGACACCCGCGTCGCGAGGAAGTCCTTGTCGTTGCCGGTGTGGCGCAGGAGGAAGAGCCCGACGTCGCGCACCAGCTCGGGGTTCGTGCAGAGGTTGAACGTGAAGTACCAGGCGGGCCCGCAGCCCGACCACACGCCGACCGGCCCCTCGAACTTCTCGGGCGGATGCCCCGCGTTCTCGAGCGCCTCCCACGCGGTCTCGAGGAACTGGCGATGCTGGGGATCCATGATCGCCGACTCCTTCGGGCTGAACCCGAAGAAGTCGCCGTCGAACATCTCCATGTCGTCGAGCGGCGCGCCGGCGCGCACGTAGTTCTTCTTGCGGAGGCTCTCTGGGGACTCGCCGCTCGCGAGGAGCTCTTCGTCGGTGTAGTGGCGGACCGACTCGACGCCGTTCTTCAGGTTCCGCCAGTACTCGTCCGCCGTGCGCGCCCCGGGCAGCCGCGACGCCATGCCCACGATCGCGATCGCACCTGCGTCGACCTCGATCTCCTCGTCCCCCGCCCTGTCCTGATCCGCCATGTTCGCGTCCGTGATGATCGCTGCTCGGGCCCGCGAGATCCACGGTTGCCCTCCGCAAGCGCTGCAGCCGGCGGAAGTTGCCCCGCCACCCCCTCGTTCGCAATCGGACGGATGCGTCCGCTCCTATGAAAGCGGCCGCGCCGATCGCGTGCGCCGTGCTCCCCCGCGCGACGTCTGGTCATCCGTCTCTACGGAGGTTTTCATCGTCCCCGTCGCGCCTGTCGCAACGACGAGGAGCCTCACACGCTCACACAGCGGACGCGCGCGGACGTCCGCGCCCTTGCGGCCCGCACGCGAGGAACGTATGCGAAGGCGCATCGATGGTGCGGCTCTCGGTCAATGGCGACGACGTCGAGCTCGAGGGGGCGCACGGCGCGCCGGTCCCGGCGGACATCCCGCTGCTGTGGGCCCTCCGCGACGTGCTGGGGCTGACCGGCACGAAGTACGGCTGCGGCATCGCACAGTGCGGCGCGTGCACCGTGCACCTCGACGGCGAGCCCGTGCGCTCGTGCGTCACGCCGCTCTCGGCGGCCGTCGCGCGCCGCGTCACGACGATCGAGGGCCTCTCGCGCGATCGGTCGCATGCCGTCCAGCGCGCGTGGATCGAGGAGGACGTGCCGCAGTGCGGCTATTGCCAGTCGGGCCAGCTGATGAGCGCTGCCGCGCTGCTCGCGCGCACGCCGCGCCCGGACGACGCCGCGATCGACGCGGCGATGCGTGGCAACCTGTGTCGGTGCGGGACCTATCCTCGGATCCGCCGGGCGATCCATCGTGCCGCTGCGCTGCTCGAAGAAGAGCGCGCGGACGCGCCGGGCGGCATGGAGGAGGGCGCGTG
>JALYRN010000462.1 GCA_030855295.1 Myxococcota bacterium
CCCGTGCGCGCCCTCCGGGGCGAGCACTCCTGCAGGCCGCGAAGCGCGCGCTCCCGTGCGCGCCCTCCGGGGCGAGCACTCCTGCAGGCCGCGAAGCGCGCGCTCCCGTGCGCGCCCTCCGGGGCGAGCACTCCTGTGGGCTCAGAGCCCGGACGACTTCAGCGACGCGTTCTCTTCCTCGGTGCGCGGCAGGTGGATGCCGCACTCCTGCTTCGCGCCGAGCGCACGACCGGCGCGCTCGTCCTGATCGAGCGTCGTCGGGAACGTCGAGTGCGTGTCGCCGATCGAGCGATAGCCGAACGCGTAGAGCGGATGATGCGGGAGCTCGTGCGTCTCCATGTAGCTGCGCATCTGCTCCTTCGACCACGCGAGGATCGGGTGGATCTTGATCACACCGTCCTGTCGATCGACGGCGCGCAGCGTGGCTCGGAACTCCGTCTGGGTGCGACGCAGGCCGGCGAGCCAGGCGCGCGCGCCGAGCTCGCGGAGCGCGCGGTCCATCGGCTCGACCTTCGTGAGCTGGCCGTAGCGCGCGATGTCGTCGTCGCTGCCGTCCCAGAGCCGCCCGTGCAGCGCCTCGAGCCGGGCCGACGTGATCGCGGGCGAGTAGACGCGCAGGTTCAGATCGAAGCGGCGCGTGAGCTCGTCGGCGAACTGATAGGTCTCGGGGAACAGGTACCCGGTGTCGAGGAACACGACCGGGACCCGGGGCGCGACGCGCGTCACGAGGTGCAGCATCAGCGCGCTCTCCGCGCCGAAGCTCGAGCTCATGATCATCGACTCGCCGAACGTCTCGAGGCCCCACTCGATGATCGTCTCGGCCGACGCGCCGGCGAGCCGCGCGTTGGCCTCCTCGAGATCGATGTCTTCGGCGCGTGCTCCCTCTGGCTCCGCAGCCGGCGCGGCGGACGTCGGGATCAGGCGAAGCGCTTCGCGCATGCCCGAAGTCTGGTCATTGGCTTCCGGTATTGTCAATCGGAGAACCGTAGAATACCCCGGCGGCCGCCAGAATTCCAAGAGATTACGCGACCTGGATTCCCGACTCGTTCAGTGTAGAATCTCCGCGAAACATCCCGCTCCAGATCGCGTATCCAACTACAGATGATCCTCTCGCGATACGCACGCTGGCTGCACACGGGGTGGCCCGCGGGAGAGGTCGAGCGGCTGCCGGTCGTCGGCGAGGACGGCGAGACCAACGTCGGCGGGCTCCGCATCGCCGGAGATCTCACGGGGATCCCGCTCCTCAAGATCGCGATCGACTCCGCCGCGCGCGCGGTCCGGGTGATCGCCCGCGAGCTCGAGGCCGATCCCGATCGGAATCGCGAGGTGCTCGATCTGGTGATCGTCGGCGGCGGGGTGTCGGGCATCGCCGCGGCGATCGAGGCGCGCGCGATCGGGCTGCGCTTCGAGGTGATCGAGGCGTCGCGCCCCTTCGACACCGTGCGCGAGTTCCCCGCGCGCAAGCCGATCTTCACGTATCCCACCGAGCTCGTGCCCGAGGGCGCGCTGGAGATCCACGCCGACGTGAAGGAGGCGCTGGTCGACGAGCTCGAGGCGCAGCGCGTCGCGAGCGGCATCGAGCCCCGCATCGCGCGGGTGATGGCGGTCGAGCGCGACGGCCGGTCGCACGTCGTTCGCGTCGAGGACGATCCGGAGCCGCTGCGCGCGCACCGCGTCCTGATCGCGATCGGCCGGAGCGGCGAGCACCGCCAGCTCGAGGTCCCCGGCGAGGACCTCGAGCACGTGACGCACCGGCTCTTCGATCCTGCCGATCACCAGGGACGACGCGTGGTCGTCGTCGGCGGCGGCGACAGCGCGTGCGAGAGCGCGGTCGCCCTCGCGCGCGAGGGCGCGCACGTGACGATGATCCACCGCGGCGACGATCTCGCGCGCGCCAAGCCGGAGAACGCCGATGCCGTGCGCGCTCTCGCGCGCGACGAGGAGCTCGCGCTGCTCTTGGGCGCGCGCGTGCTCGCGATCGAGCCCACGCGCGTTCGCTTCGAGATCGAGGGCGAGGGCGAGCGCGCGATCGACGCCGAGCTCGTGCTGCTGATGCTCGGCCGCGAGCCGTCGCTGTCGCTCCTGCGTCGCGCCGGCGTTCGCATCGCGCGCGACTGGAGCGCGTCGCGCGTGGCGGCGCTGCTCGCGTTCCTCGCGCTCTGCGCGTTCGTCTACACCTGGAAGTCGGGCGGCGCGCTGACGCAGACGTTCCGGGAGCGCGGCTGGTTCCCGTTCGGCGTCGCCGACGCGCTCGGGCCCGCGGCGGGCTCTCTGCTCGAGACGATCACGATCTCTCTCGAGGAGCCCGGCTTCTGGTACTCGCTCGCGTACACGGCCGCGATCGTCGGCTTCGGGATCGCGCGCGTGCGACGGCGCCGCACGCCGTACGTGACGAAGCAGACGATCACGCTCACCGCGATCCAGGTCGTGCCGCTGTTCCTGCTGCCCTATCTCGTGCTGCCCTTGCTCGGTCGCATGGGCGCGTTCGACGTCGGCGCGGGCGCCGCGCTCGCCGACTCGCTGTTCCCGGCGGTCGACTACGGCCACGGCCGCGAGTACTGGCGCGCGTTCGGGCTGATCCTCGCGTGGCCGCTCTTCATCTGGAACGTGTTCACCGATCAGCCGCTCTGGGCGTGGCTGGTGATCTCGCTGGTCCAGACCTTCGTCGTGGTGCCGCTGATCGTGCGGCGCTGGGGCAAGGGTGGCTACTGCGGGTGGATCTGCTCGTGCGGCGCGCTCGCCGAGACGATGGGCGACACCCATCGCGAGAAGATGCCGCACGGTCCGGCGTGGAACCGGCTCAACCTGCTGGGGCAGGTCATCCTCGGCGCGGCGTTCGTGCTGTTGATCGCGCGGGTGACGAGCTGGCTCGCGCCGCACTCGTGGATCGGTCGCTCGCTCGGGCGCTTCTTCCGTGCCGGGCTCTCGGGCGGGAGCGTGCTCGGGATCCCGCTCGACTACTATCACGTGGTCGACATCCTCTTCGCGGGCATCCTCGGCGTCGGTCTCTACTTCTGGTTCAGCGGGCGCACGTGGTGTCGGTTCGCGTGCCCGCTCGCCGCGCTGATGCACGTCTACCAGCGGGCGTTCGGGCTCTTCCGCATCTTCGCCGAGAAGAAGAAGTGCATCTCGTGCAACCGCTGCACGACCGTGTGCCACCAGGGCATCGACGTGATGGCGTTCGCGCAGCGCGGCGCGCCGATGGAGGATCCGCAGTGCGTGCGCTGCTCCGCGTGCGTGCAGGCGTGTCCGACCGGCGTGCTGTCGTTCGGCCGTCTCGGCAAGGACGGCGCGCCGATCCTCGATCGCACGCCGGCCTCGCCGGTCCGCATGCGGGAGGACGGCAAGCGCGGCCTCCGCGTCATCCCGGCGTGAGCCCGATGATCTCGAGACTTCCCGAGGTCGTCAGCTACAGACCCGGTTGCGGCCGGCGCGCTTCGCCTCGTACAGCTTTTCGTCGGCGCGCTTCACGAGCTCGGCGGGATCTTCCTCCGCCGGGTTCCACTCCGCGACCCCGAGGCTGACGGTCAGCGGGATGACGGTGCCCTCGAAGCGGAACGTCGCCTCCTCGACCGCGCGCCGCAGCTTGTCGGCGAGCAGCGCGCCGCCCTCGCAGCCGACCTCCGGCAGGATCACCGCGAACTCCTCGCCGCCGGTGCGCGCGGGGGTGTCGTCGCGCCGCACGCGCCCGCGCACCAGGGCCCCGAGCTGCCGCAGCACGGCGTCGCCGGCGAGGTGCCCGTACGTGTCGTTGATCTTCTTGAAGTGATCGATGTCGAAGAGCACCAGCGAGAACGGACGCTCGTACCGCTTCGCGCGCGACATCTCCTTGTCGAGCGACTCGTTGAAGAAGCGCTTGTTGTGGAGCTCGGTGAGACCGTCGACCGTCATCAGCCGGTAGATCTCCTCGTGGTACTGCGCCTCCATGTTGCCGCCGACGATGAACTTGAAGATCGTGCGGCCGATCTTCACCTGGTCGCCGTCGCGCAGCATGATCTCGTCGACCAGCTCGTCGTTGACGTAGCTGCCGTTGGTCGAGCCGAGATCGCGGATCGTGTAGCCGTCGCCGAGCCGCGAGATGCGCGCGTGGTTGCGCGAGACGCTCTCCTGATCGACCTGCACGTCGCACTTGCTCGAGCGCCCGACGACGCACGGCTCGTCGCCGAGGGGAACCCGCCGCCCGAGATCCTCGCCGTAGATGATGACGAGGCACGCCTCTCGGTTGCCGTCCGCCTTCTTCGCCGGGTGCGAGAGGACCGTGACCACCGTCTTGTTCGGATTGGTCGTCCGCTCGTCTTCCATCGGGGCACGACATATTCACTGCAATTCCGGGCTCGCGCAAGGTCGCGGCGGGATCGGGCGGCTTTGTTGACCCGCGGATCCGCCGCTGCCTACGCTCGTGCCATGTCGAGGTCTCGGATCGCGCGGCTGCTCGTCGCGATCGCGCTGATCGGCGCGTCGGCGGGCGTGGTGGTGCGCGCGGGCGAAGCCGACGCGCAGGAGCAGCAGATCGCGCGAAGCACGGCGCGGTCGCGAGAGGCTCCGTCGGCGGCGGAGGCGCACCCCGAGCCGCGTCGTCCACGCTCGCTCCGCTCCTTCGATCCGCTGCGGCACCACGTCGTCGACGGCAGCGTCGTCAGCGATCTCGCGGATGGGGCGACCGCGATCCTGTCGCTCGATCCCGCGCTCCAGGGCTCGATGACCGAGCTCTTCCAGCGCTACGACGTGCCCAACGGCGCGCTGGTCGCGATCGAGCCGTCGACCGGGCGCGTGCTCGCGTACGTCAGCCACTCCGAGGACGAGAGCGCCGGCGATCTCGCGCGCGCCGCGAGCGCCCCGGCGGCGTCGGTGTTCAAGCTGATCACCGGCGCCGCGCTGCTCGACGCCGGCGTCGGCCCGCAGACGCGCGTCTGCTACCACGGCGGCGGCAGCCGGCTGATGCGCGAGCACCTCGTCGACGATCCGCGCCGCGACACCGCGTGCGCGACGCTGACCGAGGCGATGGGTGGCTCGATCAACGCCGTGTTCGCCAAGCTCGCGGATCGCCACCTCGAGCCCTCGACGCTGTCTCGGTATGCGTCGGCGTTCGGGTTCGGCGAGGCGCTCCCGTTCGACGCGCCGACGACGGCCAGCGCGATCGACGTCCCGTCGGACGATCCTCTCGAATTCGCCCGTACTTCCGCGGGGTTCTGGCACTCGCACCTGTCGCCGCTGCACGGCGCGCTGGTCGCCGCGACGATCGCGAACGACGGCCGGATGCCTCGCGCGAGCCTGATCGACGAGGTGATCGACGCCGAGGGCCACGTCGTCTACGCGCATCGTCCGACCGTCCACCGGGAGGTGATCGGCCGTCTCACGGCGCGCGCGCTCGGCCGCATGATGCGCCGCACCGTCAGCCACGGCACCGCGCGCCGCACCTTCTTCGACGAGCGCGGCAACCCGTTCCTCCCCGGCATCGAGGTCGCGGGCAAGACCGGCACGCTCTCCGAGGAGCGCCCCTTCCGCGGCTACACCTGGTGGGTCGGCTTCGCCCCGGCCGACGACCCGCAGATCGCGGTCGCGGCGCTGGTGATCAACCGACCCGAGTGGCGCATCAAGGCGAGCTACGTCGCGCGCGAAGCGCTGCGCCAGTGGCTCGTGGTCAGGCCGCGCGACGCCGCGCGGGCCGCGCAGGCCGCGCAGGCCGCGCCACGC
>JALYRN010000027.1 GCA_030855295.1 Myxococcota bacterium
CTGCCGAGCCGCCCCGCTGCCGCCGCGGCCTCCTTGCGGACGCGCCAGTCCGGATCGCCGAGCGCCTCGATGACGCGCGCCGGCGCGTCGGGGCCAGGGACGTCCGAGAGGGCGTGCGCAGCGCGCCGCCGCTCCTCGGTGCTCGAGTCATCGCGCTCGCGATCTCCGCTCACGGCCGCCCCCGCATCCCCGACGAGCTCGACAGGTCGAC
The DNA here is from genome assembly GCA_030855295.1 of Myxococcota bacterium. Classification (GTDB taxonomy): domain Bacteria; phylum Myxococcota_A; class Polyangia; order Polyangiales; family Sandaracinaceae; genus Sandaracinus. The sequence continues at coordinate 212 of JALYRN010000027.1, forward strand.
CAGCTCCGCCGCGGCGCCGATGCGATCGACGTCGAGCACGAAGACCAGCGTCCCGCGGTGCCCGAACACCGCCACGATTCCCCGCGCGGTGTCGCCGATCCCGATCGACGGCACGCTTCGCTGGTCCTCCTCGCCCGCCGCGAACACCTCGGTGATCGCGTCGACGACGAGCCCCACCGTCTTGCCCGGCAGCGTGACCAGGATCCACTTGGTGCGCCGCGTGATCGCGAGCTCGGGCAGCGCGAAGCGCTTGCGCACCTCGAGGATCGGCACGACCTCGCCGCGATGATCCGCCACGCCGATCACGGCCGGCGGCGGATGCGGCAGCGGCACCACCGGCAGCGGCCGGATGATCTCCTTCACGCGCCGGATGTCGATCGCGTAGTGCACGTCGTCGATCAGGAACCCGACGAGGTTCTTGTCGCGATCGCCGCCCCGGCGTCGCAGCTCGCGCGCCGCCCTGGTCATCGCTTCAGCAGCGCGATGGGGTCGAGCAGCACGACCACCTCGGCCTCGCTCGCCTCGCCGCGCGCCTCCTGACCGACCACGCCGCGCACCGCGTCGCGACGCCTCGGTCGCCCGAGACCGCGCACGTGCTCCGGGAGATCGGCGCCCACGACCGCCGCCGGCTCGATCTCGTCGTCCCGCAGCCGGACGACGTGGAGCACCGCGTCGACGACGATCCCCATCACCTCCTCGCGTCCCTTCACGAGCAGGATGCGCGTGTGCCGCGTCGGCGCCTCGCGCGACATGCTCAGCCGGCGGCGCAGATCGAGCACCGTCGTGATCCGCCCGCGCACGGAGAGGATCCCGACGACGTCGTGCGGCGCGCGCGGCACGTGCGTCACCGCGGTCGGCTTGAGGATCTCCTGCACGCTCTCGAGCGGCAGTCCCATCCGCTCCTTGCGCCCCGAGTCGGCGGCGCCCAGCGTGAACACGAGGAACTCCGAGATCGCCTCGCCGGTGCGCAGGCGCTCTGCGCGCCCGCTCCGCACGCCCACCGGCAGCAGCGTGTCCCGCTTGACCAGCGCGTTCGTCACGCCGCCGCTCCTCCGCGCCGCTCGCTCGCGAGCACGTCCTCGAGCAGCGCCGGCGCATCGAGCACCAGCACCACCCGCTGGTCGCCGAGATCGGTCGCGCCCGAGAAGCCGCGCACCTCCGCGAGGCTCTTGCCGAGCGGCTTGGTGATGATGTCCTGCTGCCCCTCGAGCGCGTCGACGACCAGCCCCAGCCGCCGGCTCCCGAGCGCCGTCACGACGACGAAGCAGCGCGTCGGCGGCGCCGTCCCCTCGATGTCGAAGAGCTCGTGCAGCCGCACGATCGGCAGGCTCGCGCCGCGCACCGTGATCACCTCGCGCCCCTCGACGCGTCGCACCGCGCGCTCGTCGAGGAAGAGCGCCTCCTGCACCACGTTGAGCGGCATCGCGAACGTCTGCTCGCGAACGCGTAGGACCAGCGCGCTCAGGATCGCGAGCGTGATCGGCAGCGTCAGGGTGAACTTCGTCCCGATGCCGACCTCGCTGTGCACGTCGATCACGCCGCCGAGCCGGCTGATGTTCGTCTTGACGACGTCCATCCCGACGCCGCGCCCCGACAGATCGGTCACGCTCGCTGCCGTGCTGAAGCCCGGCACGAAGATCAGCTGCCGGAGCTCCTCGAGCGTGAGCTCGTCGCGCTGGTCGGCGGAGAGCAGGCCGCGCGAGACCGCGTGATCGAAGATGCGCGTAGGATCGATCCCCGCGCCGTCGTCCTCGACCTCGATCACGACGTGGCTGCCCTTCTGGTACGCGTTCAGCGCGAGCGTGCCGGTCTCGGGCTTGCCCGCCGCGACGCGCTCGTCGGCGCGCTCGATGCCGTGATCGACCGCGTTGCGGATGATGTGCAGCAGCGGATCCGTCAGCTCCTCGACGATCAGCTTGTCGATCTCGGTGTCGCCGCCGGTCACGACGAGCCGCACGTCCTTGCCGTGCTCCCGCGCGACCTGACGGACCGCGCGCGCGAGCCGATCGAAGGTCTGCCCGAGCGGCACCATCCGCACGTCGAGGATGCCCTCCTGCATCCCCGCGAGCTGCCGCTCGAAGGAGCGGTGGATGCGGTGCAGCTCGGCCGCGAGCGGACGAAGATCGGGCCGCCCGCGCAGCCGCTCGAGCATCCGCCCGACCGCGCTCTTCACGATCCCGAGCTCGCCGACGACGTTCATCAGGTGGTCGAGCTTCTCGATGTCGACGCGCACCGTCTTGGTGACGGTGCGAACCGCGAGCCCGTCGGCGCCGAGATCCTTGCCGGCGACCGGGAACATCGACGGCGGGCGCAGGGCCGGCGCGTCGCCCCCCATGCCATCCTGCGAGGAAGGCATCGCGGGCGGCGGCACGGTCCGCGCGGGATCGCGACGCGCGATCGGCTCGAGCGACACGTCGGGCCCGCCGATCGCGTCGCGCAGCTCGGCGATCGTCGTGCGGCTCGCGAGCAGCACCTCGAGATCGATCGCGTCGTCGCTGCCTCCGTCCATCGACGGCAGGTACGTGATGATCTCCGCCCAGGGCTTCACGCGCTGCTTCAGGTCCTCGAGATCGCTGTCGATCGACGAGAGCGAGAAGCGCACGCGCAGCCGGTAGAGCGGCACCCGCTGCTCGATGTTCGAGCGCAGCCGGTGCTCCTCGTACTCGGTGAGCACCGTGAGCACGCCGGGGTCCAGATCGTACGCCCCGAGATCGTTGGGGCGCGGCGCGTCGCCGGGAATGCCGAGGAGCACCTGCACCGCGTGGTGGAAGCCCCCGAGATCGACCTCCTCCGCCGGATCGACGCTGCGCCGCGCCGCCGAGAGCAGCCGCTGCAGGACCTCGATGCCCTCGAAGAGCACATCGAGCGCCTCCTGCGAGAGCGAGATCTTCCCGAGCCGCAGCTGATCGAGCAGGTCCTCGAGCTCGTGCGAGGTCTCCGCGAGCGCGACGTGCCCGAACATCCCGGCGATCCCCTTGAGCGTGTGCACGCCACGGAAGACCGCGTTGACCAGATCGGGATCGGACTTGCCCTCCTTCTGGCCGTGATCGAGCAGCAGGAGATCGCGCGAGAGCGACTCGATGATCTCCTGTGACTCCGCGAGGAACTCCTCGCGGATCCGATCGACCTCTTCGCTCACGTCGCCTCGGGCGCGCGCGGGGTCGCGAGCACGCGCCGCACCGTGTCCACGAGCTGCTCGGGCGTGAAGGGCTTCGCGAGCCAGGTGTCGGCGCCCAGCGCGAGGCCGCGCTCGCGATCGCGCGGCGAGGCCTCCGAGCTGATCACGATCACCGGGACGGTCCGGTGCTGCGCGCTCGCGCGGATCAGCTTGATCACCTCGAGCCCGTGGATGTCCGGCATGTTGATGTCGACGAGCGCGAGGTCGAAGCGCTCCCGCGGAAGCAGCCGCAGCGCCTCGAACCCGCTCGCGGCCTCCACGATCTGCTTGGCCACCGCGTGCGACTCGAGCGTCGCGCGGACGAACGCGCGCATCGCGCTGGAGTCCTCGACGATCAACACGCGCTCGAGCATCGCGTGCATCGTACCGAGATCAGACCACCAACGGCCAGTGTGAACGGACCGGGCGCGCCATACTGGCCCGCATGCCCTGGCTCGTCCTCGTCACCGCCGGCCTGCTGGAGATCGTGTGGGCGATCGCGATGAAGCAGTCGCAAGGCTTCACGCGCCCCGTCCCCAGCCTGATCACGGTGCTCGCGCTGGTGGCGAGCATGGGCCTGCTCGCGTGGTCGCTGCGCACCCTCCCGGTCGGCAGCGCGTACGCGGTGTGGGTGGGTATCGGCGCCGCGGGCACCGCGATCGTCGGCATGCTCGCGCTCGGCGAGCCCGTCACCGCACCCCGGATCGTCTGCCTCGTCGTGCTGCTCGGCGCGATCGTCGGGCTGCGGCTCACCACCCCGACTCCGTGAGCTCGGCGCGGTCTGGTAGCCTCGGGGCGCGTACGAGGGCTGGGGGAGGTCGAGATGGGCGCGCGCTGCTGGACCGCGATCTTCGTCGCGACGATCTCTCTGCCGGCCTGCGCGAGCGGCGGCACGATCGATCCTCGGGGGAACGGCGACGGCGGTCACGCCTCGCGCGATGCGTCGTCGGACGCCGCCCGCCTCGATCCGAGCGACGCCGCGCCGATCGACGCGACGCCGTCCAGCGCCGACGGCGGCAGCCGCGACGCCGGGAGCTCGGACGCGGGCACCCGTGACGGCGGCGGGGGCGACGCTGGATGTCCTTCCGGCGCGACGATGTCGTGCACCTCGAGCTGCGGCACCATCGGCACCTCGTCGTGCAGCGCCGGCGCGTGGTCGGCGTGCGCGCCTCCCGCCGAGACGTGCAACGACGTCGACGACGACTGCGACGGCACCCCCGACGACGGCTTCGCCTGCCGTCGCGGCACCACTGGCAGCTGCACCACCTCGTGCGGCTCCACCGGCTCGCGCACCTGCGCGACCACTTGCGCGTGGGGCACGTGCAGCGCGCCCGCCGAGGTCTGCGACGGCTCCGATCAGGACTGCGACGGAACCGTCGACGAGGGCTTTCGCGCGAGCGTGATCCGCGTCAGCTACCTCACGGATCTCGCGCCGCGCCACGGCCCTTGCAACGGCACCACCCAGCGCATCGGCGCCGACTGCAACGCCGCGATCCACCGCTACTGCGCCGCGCGCACCTGCAGCACCAGCGGCTTCGGCCCCGACGAGAGCGCGGGCGACGCCGCCGACGTCACGTGCGTCGTCGCCGACGTCCGCAACACCACCTTCACGGTCCTCGGCGGCCACCACGCGGCCTGCGTCAGCACCGCCGGCTACGGCCCCGAGTGCAACGCCGCGATCCACCGTTACTGCGCCTCCCTCGGCCTCCCCAGCGGCTACGGCCCGGTCGAGCAGGCATCCGGCAACGCAGCAGTCGCGTGCGTCCCGTCCGCGACCGTCATCTCGACCACGTTCACGACGCTGCGCACCCACCACGACGGCTGCAACGGCTCGACGCAGCGCATGGGCCCCGAGTGCAACGCCGCGATCCACCGCTTCTGCCGCGCGAGCGGCTACGCCAGCGGCTTCGGCCCCGTCGAGAACGCCGCCGACGTCGCCTACGTCTCCTGCGTCCGCAACTGACGCAGCGACAGATCAGCTGCGTCGAGATCGGTCGTGAACCGCGGCTCGCCGTGCACCGCCACCGCGTGCCCGCCGATCACGAGGAAGCGGACCTTGCGATCGGTCAGCGCGACCAAGAAGTCCTGCCAGTCCGGTCTCGCCTCCGTCGTCGCCGTACCACCTCCGCCGCAGCACCTCGACCATCCCGAAGCGCTCTTCGGCCGTCATCGCGGCGGTCTCCGCGCGTGCCGCCGCATCGGCATCCTCGAAGTTGTCGAACCGCCGAATCGGCGCGCGCTTGCCCATCGCGGTGAAGTCTCCCGCATTCGTCGTTCGCCCGCCATCGTGCGCTCTCGCAACACGTCCGACGACGGGCGCCCGTCCGGCGACGCGGCTCAGGTGCCTTCGCCGCTGCGAACCCTGACGCGGCGACCAGCCTCTACAAGAACTGTCCTGCCGTGGGCCACAGGCGTTCGAGCTCAGCGCGCTCGGCGGTGGTGAGCTTCACGATCCCTTCGCGCTCGTGACCTTGTGTCATCAGCCAATATCGCCCATCCGCGCGCTTCAGCGACAGGTCCTCAGGCAACCCGCCACCATCCCACTCGTAGAGCCCAGCGGCCGCGCGAATCACCGCATCGCACGTTTCTGCCGTCCACTGATACTCGCGCAGGCGTTCGGCACGACCAGCACGGCGCATCGGCAGATCGTGCGTGAGCTCGTCTGCGACCATCCATTCCTGGATGGCGGCGTGGAGCTGCGCCGCCACCGAATCGCGCCGCGGTCGACGTTGGTAGACCAGCACCAACCGGGCGCACCTCATCTTCAGCGCTGCGCGCAGAAGCGATTCGTAGTCGCGGTCCCTCGGCTCGGCACGCAGCTCATACCAGTTCGCCTCAGCCACGAATTCCCCCCTCGCACGTCGCGTCTCTACCCTTCTGTCGGCGATCGTCACTCCGGAGCGTGCTGCCGGTCAGAACGCGAAGTCGATGCCGGCCATGAAGGTGTAGCCGGCGTGCCAGCGGAAGCGGCGGTCGTGCCAGTGCTCGGGGAAGAGCAGGAAGTCGATCGCGAACGGTCTCACCCAGAGCTGCACGACGTGATCGGCGAGCGCGATCCGGATGTCGAACGCCGGCTGGATGACGAAGAGGCCGAGCGTGTTGTCGGGACCGTCGGGGTCGAAGAAGCCGGCGCCGAGGAGCACGCTCGGGCGCAGGAACACGGAGACGTCGCGGCGCGAGTGGACCTCGATGTCGCCGCCGAGGCGCAGGCCGGGCGTGAAGATGAAGAAGTCGTTGCCGGGCGTGATCGTGAGGTTCGCCGCCAGGAAGAAGCCGCTGTCGGTGCCCGACGGATGCCAGCCGAACTCGCCCTGCGCGCGGAAGTGCACGTCGCAGCAGGGGCCGTAGAAGCCGTCGTGGCCGAAGAGCGCGAAGGGGCCGACGCCGAAGCCGGCATACAGGGGGCGCCGCTGCGCCTCCGCGGTCGAGGCTGGAAGGGTCGCGGTGACCGCGATCGCGATCGCGACGAGCAGCAGCACCGGCCGCGCGTTCACGTCGTTCGAGGTGTCTCGCATGCGCGAACTATAGTCAGCCGATCGCGACGAGCCCACGGGGATGCCCCCTACGTGTCGCTGATGCGCCGCAGCACCGTCTCGGCGACCTCGGGCGCGAGCTCCCGGCCGTAGAAGCGAAGCAGCATCCGGCGACGGATCTCGCGGTGCGTCGCGCCCGGCCCGAGCTCGGCGACGATCGACGCGCGGACGAGCGCGCGGCTGGTCGTGACCATGCGCGCGCCCATCCGCAGGCGCTCCTCGGGAGAGAGCGCCGCGAGCATCGCGCGATAGCGCGCCTCGACGTCCGCAGGCGTGTCCTTCATCGCTCGGCCCTCGCGCGCGCTCCGCGGGGGCGGCTCAGCGCCCGAACCTCGATCGACGTGCTTCGTCGATCGGGAGATCTCCGATGGCGCCGAGCGCGCGGAGGTGCTGCCACGTGTAGATCCCCGTCGAGTGTCCGTCGCCCCACGCGATGCGCACCGCGTAGTTGCCGACCTCCTCGATCGCGCCGATCTCGAGCGCGCTCCCCTCGAGATCGCCCGCCCACTCGATCGGACCCTGGTGCCCCTGGCAGTGCGCGCACGGACAGAACCCGCGCAGCAGCGCGTGCGGATGCCGCGTCGTCACGCCGTCCGACCACTCGATCTCCATCACGCGGGCGCCGCTCGGCGCGCGCAGCTCCACCGGCTCGAACACGCTCTCGCTCGACTCGCTGCTCATGATTCCGCTCCCGCCCTCGCCTTGCCCAGCTGGCTGCGCACGAACGCGTCGAGCGCCTCGCTCGCCTCCGCGCGCTCTCGCTCGCTCCAGCCTCGCGCCTGCTCGTCCCAGCCCTCGCGCTGGCTCGCGATCATCCGCGCGCGCGTCGAGGCACCGAGGTGGATCGGACCGCCTCCACACGCGCGACACACCAGCGCGCCGATGCCCGCGTCGAAGAGCCCCGCGCGCTCCTCCGCCGATCGCCCGCAGCGCCCGCACGCATCGAGCCGCGGCGAGAGCCCGACCAGCGCGAGGAAGCGCAGCTCGAACGCGATGCGCACCTCGGGCCCCGCGCTCTCTTCCTCGAGCCGCTCGAAGAAGCGCGCCACCGTCGGCACGAAGCGCGGGTCGGGCTCGCGCTGCGGCACGAGCTCGCGCACCAGCTCGAGCCCCGAGCCCGCTTGCTTCATGCGGTCGAGCGAGCCCAGCAGCCGCGGAAACCCGCGCACCAGCCGCGCCGACGCGAGCCGCCCGACCTCGCCCGCGCCCAGCGACATCTCGACGTCGATCATCCCGAAGGCCTCGAGCGCGCCGCCGCCGAAGCGCTTCTTGCTCGCGCGCGCGCTCCGCGCGATCAGCGAGACCTTGCCGTGCGCGTCGGTCAGCAGCGTGACGATGCGATCGGACTCGCCGTACGCGACGCTCCGCAGCAGCACCGCGCTGCTCGACTCGGTCGCTCTCGCATGCGCGCGCGGCGTCACCGCTCGCGTCTAGGACGCGGCGGTGTCCGCGTCCAGCGGCAGCGTGGTGTGCGAGAGCTCGACCGGCGCGTCGCGATGCCGCGGGCGCAGCACGATCGAGAGCGCGAGCGTGAAAAGGATCAGCAGGATCACGAGCGCGATCGCGATGCCGAACCGGCGGCTGCGCTCGGGCGGCGTGATCGTCGCGGCGGCGATCGGCGAGGTCGATGCGTTCGTGGGGCGACGCATCTGCGACCAGCGGTCGACCGCTTCGACCTCGGGGATGCCCACCGCCTTCGCGTAGCTGCGCAGGAAGCCGCGCGCGAACACCTCACCGGGGAGCTGCTCGTGGCGATCCTCCTCGAGGTGCTGGAGCATCTTCAGTGGGATGCGCGTCGTCTGCGCGAGCTCCTCGAGGGAGATCTGACGCAGCTCACGCTCTTGCCTCAGCCAGCGGCCGACCTTCTCGCGGTCGGCGCTCTTCAACCCAGTTCCACTCGAGATGTTCACGGCGTCGACTCCAACATCGCGGCGCAGCTGCGGCCCGCATCTGTATCGCTCTCAAGCTCGACGCAGCGCTCGAAGTCCGCGACCGCATCGTCGCGTCGTCCGAGCCTCGCCCGGGTCTCCCCTCTCAATCGCCAAGCATCCTGGAGCCGCTGGCAGGACTCGTCCTCGATCTCCAGCGCTCTGGTGAGCGCGTCTTCGGCGCGCTCGAAGCTCTCTCGTGCCGCATCCTCGGCGACGCCCTGGCCTTGGCCCTGGGCAGCGCCCTGGCCCTGGGCGAAGTGGACCTGACCGATGCGGAACCAGCCGTTGCAGAAGCTCGGGTTGATCTGCACCGACTGCTGCAGCGCTGGCAGCGCCTGCGCGTAGTCGTGCTGCTCGTAGTAGGCCCAGCCGAGATTGCCCCACGCGAAGTAGGGCCGGTGGTTCATCAGATCGCCGGTCGCCTCGCGCAGCACGCGCACCGCGTCGTCGTAGCGCTGCCAGTGCACGTAGAGGACGCCCAGGCTGTTGTTCGCCTCGGAGCTCAGAGCCGGGCGGCCCGATCGGCCGAGCGCCTCGTTCGCGCGCAGCGCCTCTTGGAAGTGGTGCTCGGAGCGCTCGAAGTCCTGCCGGAACAGGAAGAGGTTCCCGAGCAGCAGGTGCGCGTCGGCGTGATCAGGATCGAGACGCACGGCTTCCTGCAGGTGCTGGAATGCGCCCGCGACGTTCTGCTCCTGCAGAAGACCTGCCCCCAGGTCGTATTCGGCTACGGAACGTCGCACGTCGTCCTCGCTCGGCCCCCCGCACGCGCTGATCGATGCTGCCCAAAGACTTGTGAACAGCGCAGCGGCGACGATGGTACTCGGTCTCGGCATTCCCCAACCCGCCCACGCTGCTGGCGGTGGCGGCGAGATCTACCGGGGTGTCGGCGGGCCGTCAACCCGTGCGACGGGCCGAAGGTAGCGCGCATTTCGTAAGGGATTTCCCTTACGACGCCGCTCAGGGCCCCCCATCGCGGACGTCTTCCTTCATGCCCAGCAGCTGGTACAGCTGCCGCAAAGCATCGAGATCAGGAAGGATGATCCGCTCCTCCACGATCCGCAGGTACCCGCCGTCGCGGAGCTGCTGGACCGACTTCTTGACCGCGTCGACGTCGAGCCCGACCCGGCTGGAGAGCTCCAGCGGGGAGATCTGCAGGACGTAGCCCTCGGCGGTCGGCTCGATCCCCCCGGTCAGGCGCAGCAGCGTGTTGACCACCCGCGACGGCTGGTCGCGCAGCATCGCGTTCTCGAGCTGCTCCTCGGCGTGACGGAGCCGCCGCACCAGCTGCTCGACGAGCCGGCTCGCCACCTCGGGGTTGCCCGCCAGCAGCACGCCGAACGTCTTGCGATCGAGCGCGAGCACCTGCGCATCGGTCAGCGCGACCGCCGACGCGCTCCGCAGCGTCCTCGGCAGCAGCGCGTCCTCGCCGAACAGGTCACCCGGCTTGAGCACCGTCAGGCTGCGCTCGGCGCCCCGGATCGACTTCACCAGGCGCACGCGGCCGTCCTGCAGGAGAAAGCAGTGCTCCGCCGCGTCGCCCTCGTCGTAGATCGCCTCGCCGGCCACGTACGACCGCCCGAAGCGCTCGAAGAGCCGCTGCCGATCCGCCTGTCCGAGCTCCTGCATCTGGCCTCGACCTCGCCCGTCGTAGCGGGAAGCGAGGAAAACGGCAACGGGAGACGCGCGCCCGACCCCGCCGGCGTGTGCTCGGTCCGCTCGTGACTCGACTCGGCGTGCCGTCTGGTGCACACCTCGGCCCGAAATGTCGATCCTCGGCCGCCGATCCGCGGGCCTGCTGGTGCCGCTCTTCTCGATCCGCACCGGCCGCGAGTGGGGCGTCGGCGAGTACCCGGATCTCGCGATCTTCGCGGAGTGGGCCGCCGACGCCGGCTTCTCGCTGGTGATGACGCTGCCGCTGCTCGAGCCTTCGCCCGGGCAGGACAGCCCGTACTCGTCGTGCTCGTTCTTCGCGCTCGACCCGCTCTACATCCGCATGACCGACGTGCCCGAGCTCGAGGCGCTCGGGGGCGCGAGCGCGCTCACGCGCGAGGAGCACGCGCTGCTCGAGCGCGTCAGCGAGGCGCCGCGCGTGCTGCACGCGGACGTGCGTCGCCTGAAGGAGGGCGTGCTGCGTCGCTGCTTCGATCGCTACGGCTCGCGCATGGAGCCGAGCAGCGACCGCGGCCGCGATCTGGCGCGCTTCCGCGGCGAGCACGCGCACTGGATCGACGACTACGCGCTCTTCCGCACGCTCAAGGCGCTGCACCCGCAGAGCTGGCGCGAGTGGCCGGCGGGGCTGCGCGACGGGGACGCCGATGCGCTCGAGGCCGCGCGCCGCGAGCACGCGAGCGAGATCGCGTTCCGCACGTGGCTGCAGTGGATCGCGTTCCGGCAGCACGAGTCGGCGCGCGCGGCGGCACGCAGGGCCGGCGTCTCGCTCGGAGGCGACGAGCCCTTCCTCGTCGCCGACGACAGCTCGGACGTGTGGGCGCGCAAGGAGCGCTATCGCTTCGACGCGACCGTCGGCGCGCCGCCCGACGCGTTCAGCGCGGACGGCCAGGAGTGGGGCCTGCCGCCGTACCAGTGGGAGCGCATCGCGGAGGAGGGCTACGAGCTCTTCGCGCAGCGCGGCAAGCACACGGCGCAGCTCTACGATCTGATCCGGATCGATCACGTCGTCGGGCTCTACCGCACCTACCACCGGCCGATCGACAAGAGCGCGGCGCACTACTTCTGGCCGTCCGAGCAGGCGCAGCAGCGCGCGCAGGGCGAGGCCGTGCTGCGCGCGTTCGCGTCGTCGGGCACCGAGCTGATCGCCGAGGACCTCGGCGTGATTCCGGACTTCGTGCGCGCGTCGCTGACGTCGCTCGGCATCCCGGGCTACCGCGTGCTGCGCTGGGAGAAGGACGCCGATCGCTTCCGGGATCCGGCGACCTGGCCCGAGCTCAGCGTCGCGACGACCGGCACGCACGACACCGAGAGCTCGATCGAGTGGTGGGAGTCGCTGCCGGAGTGGGAGCGACGCGCCGCGCTGCGGATCCCGACGCTCGCCGGCATCGATCCCGAGCGCGCCGAGCGGTTCGGCGAAGAGGTGCAGTCGGCGCTGCTCGAGACCGTCTACCGCTCGCCGAGCCAGCTCGTGCTCCTGCCGATCTCGGATGTGCTCGCGCTGCGCGATCGCATCAACACGCCGAACACCGTCGGTCCCGAGAACTGGTCGTGGCGCATGCCGTGGACGGTCGCGGCGATGCGCGACGACTCGATCGTGCGCGGCCGGCAGCGCACGGCGCGCCGCCTCGCGGAAGAGACGCGGCGGCTCCCGAAGAAGTAGGATCGCGGCTCGGATGAGACCGAGCGATCCCGAGCCGCGCGCCTCCTTCCCGAGCTCGGATCGCAGCGCGCGCGGGATCGGCCTCCGCGGACAGATCACGCTCGCGCTCGTGGTGACGCTCGGGCTCGCGGTCACGCTGGTCGGGATCGCGATCGATCGTCTCGCGACCCGCGCGCTGGAGAGCGAGCGCGCGCGCTCCGCGGATCTCGCGGCGTCGGCGGCGGCGGCGATCGTGCAGCGCGTCGATGCGCCGGCGCTGCTCGTCGATCGCGCGGAGGACGCGCTGATGGCGCCCGATGGCGTGATCGGGCTCGCGCTCGTCGGCGCGGACGGCGAGGTGCTCGAGCTGCGCGGCATCACCGAGCACGGCGTGGTGGGCGAGGCGCCGATCGAAGGAGGCCGCCTGCGCGTGTGGGTCCCGAGCGCGCGGATCGGCGCGCGCGGAGGCGACGGAGCGAGCCGTGCGCTGGTGCGGCTCGTCGTCCTCTACGCGGGCATCACGTCGCTCGCGATGCTCGTGCTCTGCTACGTGCTGCTGACGCGGCTGATCGTGCGGCCCGTCGAGGAGCTCACGCATGCCTCGGAGCGGCTCGCGCGCGGACGCGACGGCGCGCGCGCGCACGTGCACGGTGCCGCCGAGGTGCAGCGCCTCGCGCTCGCCTTCAACGCGATGGCCGACGACCTGCGGCGCGAGCGGAGCGCGCTCGAGTCGCGGCTGCACGAGCTCGAGACCGCGACGCGAGAGCTGCGCGCCGCGCAGGACTCACTGGTGCGCAGCGAGAAGCTCGCGTCGGTCGGCCGGCTGGCTGCCGGCGTCGCGCACGAGATCGGCAATCCGCTCTCGGCGATCCTCGGGCTCGTCGAGCTGGTGCGAGACGGTGGGCTCGAGCCCGCCGAGCAGGCGGAGTTCCTGGAGCGCATCCAGAACGAGACCGAGCGGATCCACCGCATCATCCGGGATCTGCTCGACTATTCGGCGGCGGGAGCGAGCGCCCGGAGCGGCCCCGCGGCGAGCGCGCGCTGCGATCTCGGCGAGGTGATCGAGAACGCGGTGCACCTCGTCGCGCCCCAGAAAGATCTGCGCCGCATCACGATCGAGCGGCGGGTGCCCGAGCCGCGGCGAGACGTGCGCGGTGAGAGCGATGCGCTGACGCAGCTCGTGCTGAACCTGCTGCTGAACGCCGCCGACGCGATCGAGGGTGAGGGCTCGATCATCGTCTCGCTGACGATCGACGAGGAGAGCGCGTCGGGCGCCGAGGCCTGCCTGACGGTCGACGACACCGGTCCGGGCATCGCGCCCGAGCTGCGCGATCGCCTCTTCGAGCCGTTCGTCACGACGAAGTCGGCGGGCAGCGGCACCGGGCTCGGCCTCGCGGTGTGCTGGACGATCGTCGAGCGGCTCGGCGGATCGATCACCGCCGAGGGCGCGCCGAGCGGCGGCGCGCGCTTCGTCGTGCGCATCCCGCTCGCCGACTAGATCGCGTACCGGCGAGCTACTGGGCGGGCTCGACGGCCGGGGCCACCTCGACCGCGGTCGCGCTCTCGGGGAGCTCGGCGTCGCTCGACGAAGCCGAGCGCAGCAGGCCGTACACCGCGAAGAACGCCAGGAGCGCGAGGCCGAGCGCGGGCAGCCACATCGGCGTGTCGGGCGCCTCGTCGTGGACGGGGGGCAGCGAGGGGTGCTCGGAAGGCGAGTCGTGAGCGGCGGAAGCAGCGTCGCCGGACGTGGGCTGGGCCATTGCGCGCGGAGGATAGCGGTGCCGAGCGGCGGGACGCAACGCGACTGCCCCCCGGCGAGCGTCCCGGAGCGGGCGAGCGGATTGACGGCCCGTCGCGAGATCGCCAGGCTCGGCGGCACCATGGCGGACGAGGATCGCGTCAAGTGGGACCGCAAGTGGTCGGAGCAGCGCGACGTTCCGCGCAGCTCGCCGAGCTGGGTCGCCGAGCTCGACGTCGACGTTCCGCGCGAGGGCCGCGGGCTCGACGTCGCGGCGGGCTCCGGGCGCATGGCACTCTACCTGGCGCGGCGCGGGCTCGACGTGACCGCAGTCGACATCTCGCCGGTGGGCCTGACGCTCGCGCGCGAGGCGGCGCGCGACGAAGGCGTGAAGATCACGACGGCGGTGCGGGACCTCGAGCGGCAGGGGCTGCCCGAGGGCGTGTGGGACGCGGTCGCCTGCTTCCACTACCGGCAGCCGGATCTCTTCTCGTCGTTCGCGCGGGTGCTCGCGCCCGGCGGCGTGCTGATCGCGGAGGTCGCGACCGTCACGCGGCTCGAGCGCCAGCCCGAGAAGCCGAGCGCGCGCTGGCTCGCGGAGCGCAACGAGCTGCTGCGCTGCTGCGAGGGGCTCGACATCCTCTACTACCGCGAGGGTTGGATCGGCGAGCGAGCCCTCGCGCGCGTGCTCGCGCGAAAGCGCTGACCCGACACGAGTGCTCGCCCCGGAGGGCGCGTACGGGAGCGCGCCCGGCGCGCGGACGGAAGCGACCGGAGCGGGCGAGCCGATTTCTGCCGCTGACCCGACAGGAGTGCTCGCCCCGGAGGGGAGTGCTCGCCCCGCTGCTAGAGGCAGTCGCGCCCGCACATGCCGGCGCAGCAGTCGCGATCGGGCGGAGCGCAGCGCATGCCGCACGCGCCGCAGTCCGTCGGGGTCGTCGCGAGCTCGACCTCGCATCCGTCGTCACCGCTGCCGTTGCAGTCGTCGAACCCGGCGTTGCACGCGCCGATCGTGCACGTGCCGGCGGTGCACTCGCCGGTGGCGTTCTGGAAGTCGCACGCGTTGCCGCATGCGCCGCAGTTCATCACGTCGGTCGCGAGCGCGAAGGTCTCGTCGACCATGCCGTCGCAGTCGTCGTCCGCCATGTTGCACGTCTCGCTCGCCGGGACGCACGCGTCGGTGCCCGGCGTCGCGTCGACGGGACCGCCCGAGTCGATCGACATCATCCCGGCGTCGATCGGCGGCGTCGCCGCGTCGATGTCGAGCGCCGGCAGCGCGCCGGTCCACTCCTGGAGCTCCGCGGGCTCGACGGCGATCGCGCGGCAGCCGGTCTCTCCGCACGTCTGCTCGCCGCCGCACGTGACGCCCTGGCAGCGCGCGAGCAGGTCCATGCGCAGCACCAGCGTTCGCTGCTCCTGGAACGAGAAGGTCGCAGCGCGCGAGACGAGCATGGCGCCACCGGCGTTGCCGGTGAGCCGGACCGTGTAGGGACCGAGGCGGCCGCCGTCCCAGACGAGCCCGAGCGTGCGCGGCAGCGAGGGCTGACCGGGCCCGAGGGTCGCCATCGAGGTCTGCATCTCGCCGGTCGGGCTCGTGACGGTCGCGAAGATCGTGTCGATGCCGCCCGGTCCGCGCAGGTCGGTGTCGGTGACGACCAGCACCTCGGTGCGCGGCGTCGCGCACGCCGCTGCGACGAGCGCGACGAGCGCGACGAGCGACCGCCGCATCGGCCTTCCGATCGCAGCCCTTCCGGTCGCAGCGCTCACCATCGCAGCACCCCGGGCTCGAAGTTCCCCTGGACCGGATCCTCGACGCCGCCGCTGGTCGCGGCGACCACGCCGATCACCACCGCGACGACGACCACGCCTCCCCCGATCGCCGTCCAGAACCACCACTGCTCCTCGAGCGGCGCCGGCCCGGCGGGCACCTCGACGATCGGCTCCGGCTCCTGCGCCTCGGGCGCGCTCACGTCGAGCGAGACGACGCGATGCTCGCCGGTCGCGATCTCGAACTGTTCGCGCGCGACCTCGCCCTCGCCGCGCGACGCGCTCGCCACGTGCGCGCCGGGCGCGAGCGGGAGATCACGAGAGAGCTCCGGCACGGCGTAGCCGTCGACCGCGACCGTCGCCTCACCGCCGGTGACCTCGATGCGCGCATGTCCGGCGCGCTCGTCCATCTGCGTGATCAGCGCGCGTGTATGCTCGCGTACGCCATCCGGCGTCGTCGCATCGGCGAGCACCTGATCGGCGAGCGCGCGGCCCTCCGGGTACTCGCCCTGCTCGAAGAGCACGGACGCGAGATTGTAGCGGATCGCAGGCGAATCGCGGAGCGTGAGCGCCTCGCGGAACAGCTCTTCTGCCTCCGGATAGCGCTGCTGCGTGACGAGCCCGACGGCGTCGGTGAAGAGCGTGCGCGCGCGCTCCACGCGTCGCTCGGCGGCGTCGTCGGTCAGCGCGTCCTGTGCGGACACCACGGGCGACAGGAACGCCCCACCAACGAGCAGCGCCACACCGAGCGCGAATGGAGGAAGAGGTCGCTTGCCGCTCGCCACCAGGAGACCACCTCTGCTAGAAGAACAACGAGTGTCGTCGTTCAGCCAACGATACACGCTCGAGGTGCCGCTCGGCGAGAGCGCTCTCGGCACCGTGTGGACGGCGCGTGATCGCGAGAGCGATCAGAGCGTCGTCATCATGCACCTCGACGAGGAGGCCGACGACGCGGCGCGCGCGCGCTTCCGCGATCACGCCGAGAGGCTCCGGAAGATCGATCACCCGAACGTGGTGCGCGCGATCGACGCGGGCGACATGGACGACGGCGTTCCGTTCCTCGCCGTCGAGAAGCTCGAGGGCGAGAGCCTGGGCGCTCGGATGCTCACGGGCGGCCTGCGGATCGACACGACGACGGAGATCGCGATCGCGATCGCAGAGGGTCTCGGTGCGCTGCACGCCGCCGGGTTCGCGCACGGCGACGTGGAGCCCGGCAACATCTTCCTGGCGAAGGTCGGCGGCCGCGAGGTCCCGAAGCTGATCTCGATCGCGCTCAATCGAGCGCAGGTGCGCGCCGGGAGCGAGGGCGATCGCACGTCGATGGCGACGCTCCACACGCTGTATGCGTACGCGGCGCCGGAGCAGGTGCGCGGCGAGGTCGTGGAGAGCCCCGGCGCGGACGTGTACTCGCTCGGCGCGGTGCTCTACGCGGCGCTCGCGGGCCGACCGCCGCACGTCGGGCGCACGGTGATCGCGCTGGTCGAGTCGGTGCTCAAGACGAAGCCGCCCGCGCTGCAGTCAGTTCGCCGCGAGCTCGGCGCGTTCTCGGTGACGCTCGATCGCGCGCTGAGCATCGAGCCGGCGAGGCGCTACCCGGACGCGGCGACCTTCGCGCGAGCGCTCAAGACGTGCCTCGTGATGGCGCGAGGGATCACGGCCCAGGAGATCCCGGTCGGACCCCGATCGCCGATGGCCGATCCGATCGTGCCGGCGGCCGCGAAGCCCGCGGCGACCGTGACGAAGGTACCGGCGCCGGGCGCGAAGGCGTTCGTGATGCCCCGCCCGGGCGCGGCCGCGAAGGCGAGCGTCAGCAGCGATGCGGCCGCGAAGAGCGACGCGACGAAGCAGAGCGACGCGACGAAGTCGAGCGAGGACGTGCCGGTCGCGGTGACCGCGGGCGCGAAGCCGGACACCGACGCAAAGCCGGACACCGACGCGAAGCCGGACTTGAAGACCGACGCGAAGCCGGATGCGAAGACCGACGCGAAGCCGGATGCGAAGACCGACGCGAAGCCGGATGTGAAGGCGGACACCGACGCGAAGGCGGACACCGACGCGAAGACCGACGCCGACGCGGAGACCGACGCGACGGCGGAGACCGACGGCCCCACGACGCAAGAGATCGAGATCCCGTACGAGAGCGTCCGTCCGCCCTCGCCTCCCACCGGCGCCTCTACGCCGCTCACCGCGGCGCCGACGACCACGCCGACGACGACCACGCCGACGACGACCACGCCGACGACGACCACGCCGACGACGACCACGCCGACGACGACCACCGCGACGACGGCCACCGCGGCGCTCACCGCGGCGAGAGCCAGCGTCACAGAGATCGACGAGGACGATCTCGAAGCTCCGAGCTCGGAGATCGATCTCGCCGCAGCAGGCGCGCACCCTCCGCCGCCGCCCACGCCTCCTGCCGCGATCGCGAAGAGCGTGCTGCCGACGAGCGACGCGGCCGGCCCGAGCCCGAGCACGATCTCGCTCGCGCCGCCGCCCGCCGACGCATCGAGCGGGTTCATCGATCCCGAGACCAGCACGCCGGCGCCGGCGCGGTCGATGATGCCGTGGCTGATCGGCGGCATCGCCGCTGCAGCCGTGGTCGCGGCGATCGGCTGGCTCGCGATGCCGGGAGGCTCACCTGCGACGGACCCGACCGCGAGCGACCCGGCGGAGATCGATCGGTCGCCCGACACGGTCACCGCGCCAGTCGAGACCGCGACCGCAC
>JALYRN010000463.1 GCA_030855295.1 Myxococcota bacterium
GGTGCGAGACGCGCACCGACACGCTGACCGACTGCGGCGGCTGCGGCACGCGGTGCGAATTCGCGAACGCCGCGGCGTCGTGCGCCGGCGGCACGTGCACGCTCGGCGAGTGCGCGACGGGCTTCCGCGACTGCGACGGCACGATCGCGAACGGGTGCGAGACCGACATCCTCTCGAGCGCGACGAATTGCGGCGCCTGCGGCGTGTCGTGCGGGGCCGGCGAGACGTGCTCGCGCGGGACGTGCGCGCGACCGACCACCGTCGTCGAGATGGCCGCCGGCGCCGACTTCACGTGCGCGCGCATCCTCGACGGGCGCGTGTACTGCTGGGGCGCGAACGGCTCGGGCCAGCTCGGCGACGGCACGACGACGCCGCGCACCAGCGCGGTGCAGGTGATCGGCATCACCGACGCGATCAGCCTGAGCGCGGGCATCGCTCACGCGTGCGCGGTGCGCATGGGAGGCGGCGTGCGCTGCTGGGGCGAGAACGGGCGGCGGCAGCTGGGCGACGACTCGAACGTCGATCGCAGCACGCCCGTCGACGTCGGCAGCATGACCGACGCGCGCATGGTGAGCGCCGGCACCGACCACACCTGCGTGGTGCGGGCGAGCGGCGCGGTGTCGTGCTGGGGGCGCAACAACGAAGACCAGCTGGGCACGACCGGTGGCGATCGCGGCACGCCGATGGACGTGCCCACGGTCGTCGACGCGAGACAGGTCTCCGCGGGCCACGAGCACACGTGCGCGCGGCGAAGCGGCGGCAGCGTGGTGTGCTGGGGGCGGAACGATCGAGGTCAGCTCGGCGACGGAACGACCACCGACACTGTTGCGCCCGTGGCGGTCTCGGGGCTGGCCGACGCGACCGGCGTCTCGGCCGGCGCCTCGTTCACGTGCGCGGTGCGCAGCGGCGGGAGCGCGATGTGCTGGGGCCTCAACGCCAGCGGACAGCTCGGCGACGGCACGACGGACAATCGCACCACCCCGGTCGCGGTGATGGGCGCGACGTCGATGGCGCAGGTGAGCGCAGGCGCGTCGCACGCCTGCGCGCGCGCGGCCGCGGGCGCCGTGCGGTGCTGGGGGCTCAACGGCGCGGGACAGCTCGGGACCGACACCACCGACGACGCGCACACCGCGGTCGCCGTGACCAGCCTGAGCGACGCGTCGCACGTGTCGGCGGGGAGCGCGCACACGTGCGCGGCGCGCGCGATCGGCGCGCAGTGCTGGGGGCTGAACGGGAGCGGTCAGCTCGGGAACGGTTCGACGAGCGACAGCCGGGTGCCGGTGACGGTGAACGGCCTGCCCTGATCGCGGTCGTCAGCGGAAGGTCTCGCGCCAGGTCGGGTGGTCGGCAATCCGCGCGAGCGCCTCAGCGAGCAGGGTCTTGCCGGGCTCGATCTTCGGCCACGACGAGAGACCGCTCGGGTGCGGCAGCGCGATCACGTCGACGTCGCGGCCGGAGAAGCGGGCGCGCGTCGCCTTGCCGATCACGTCCTCGAGCTTGGCGATCGGCGCGCCGAGCACCTCGGCGATCGCGAGCTTGCCGATCGGCACCACGAGCTCGGGTCGCAGCAGCTCGACCTCGCGCGCGACGAAGGGACGGCAGCGCTCGATCTCGTCCTTGCTCGGGAGGCGATCGCCCTGCCCCTTCCCCTTGCCGGGGAAGCATCGCGCGACCGCCGCCATGTAGACGCGCTCGCGGTAGGTCGCCTCGTCGACGCCGATCGTCGCCATCCACTCGAAGAGGCGCTTGCCCGCGGTGTGCGCGAACGGGCGTCCCTTGCGCGCCTCGTGCGGACCCGGCGCCTGACCGAGCGCGTAGATGCGCGACACGACCGGCGCGGCGATCACCGCGGGGCCGACGACGCCCTCGCAGCGCGCGCAGGTCCGCACGTCCTCGCAGTGCACGCGCAGCGCGCGCCGGATCGACGCGCTCACGGCTCGGCAGGAGGCGCGGCGCCGCCCGCCTCGGTCGCGAACAGCTCCGTCTGCACCGGCTCGAGCCCGAGCGCGCGGCGCACCGGGCCGAACGAGCGGCGATGGATCTCGCACACGCCGAGGCGGGCGATCGCGGCGACGTGCTCGGCGACCGGATAGCCCTTGTGCTTGGCGAACCCGAAGCCGGGGTGCTCGACGTCGTAGCGCTGCATGATCGCGTCGCGCGTCGTCTTCGCGATGATGCTCGCCGCGGCGATCGACAGGCTGAGCGCGTCGCCGTGCACGATCGAGCGCTGGGGGATCGCCACGTCCTTCAGCTTCCGCGCGTCGATCAGCAGGTGCTCGGGCACGACCGAGAGCGCCTCGACGGCACGCCGCAGCGCGAGGATGCCGGCCCAGTAGATGTTGAGCCGATCGATCTCCTCGGGCGTCACGATGCCGACCCCCCACGCGATCGCGCTCTCCTTGATCACCGGGGCGAGCCGCTCGCGCTCGCGCGCGTCGAGCTTCTTGCTGTCGTCGACGCCCGCGAGACGGAAGCCGACCGGAAGGATCACCGCGCCCGCGACCACCGGGCCCGCGAGCGGGCTCATCCCCGCCTCGTCGACGCCCGCGATGCGCGTGAGGCCGGTCGCCCAGAGCTCCTGCTCGAAGCGGAGCATGTGCCGCAGGCGCTGGCCCTCGGCGCGGTTGGCGCGACGGCGTCGATCGATCGCGGCGAGAAGCGTCTTCACGCCGGGCCGCGGATCGTCGCGCAGCGCGGCCTCGAGCTCCTGCGGCAGCGCGCGGCCCTCGTCGACGTAGCGCCGTCGCAGCTCGGCGAGCGTGCTCTTCTTACCGTCGGGACCGGCCATCGCGCGGGGAGCGTATCACTGACGAAGTCGACAGGAGTGCTGCGTGAGCGGGCTCACGCGCGGCACCTGACGAATCGTCAGGAAATGATATCTGACGGTTCGTCAGGAAACTCTGCGACCCTCGGAAACGCGCGAATGACCCGCCCTCTCGAGATCGACAAGCGCAGTGAGCTCGCCCGCCGGGCGACGCTCGTGCTGCAGCGCGAGGGGCTCGACATCCCGATCAGCCGGCTCGCCGACGCGCTCGAGATCAAGCGACCGACGCTGCTCTATCACTTCCCGACGCGCAGCCACATCATCGAGACCGCGCTCGAGGATCTGCTCGGCGAGCAGATGCTCTTCGTGCTCGAGCGCGTCTCGCGACACGAGCACCCGATCGAGCAGCTCTACGCGCAGGTGCGCGCGGTGCACGAGTTCCACTCGGGCCGCGAGGGCCGCATCGTGTTCCTGACGCAGGCGATCGCGGCGAGCTCGCGCGACCGGATGGCGGAGCTGGTCGACGTCGGCAACCGCGTGTTCGAGGCGCAGCGCCGGGCGCTCGCGGAGCGGATCTCGCGCGGCATCGAGGAGGGCACCGTCGCTCCCTGCGATCCGAGCGCGCTGGTGGCGCTGGTGCGCGCGGTGATCGACGGACTGATGGTGCAGCGCGTGATGACGGGGCTCGATCTGCGCCCCGTGCACGAGCTGCTGTGGGCGCAGGTGCTGCGCCCGCTGGTGATCGAACGACGACCGGAGGAGACGACATGCTCGGATTCGAACTCGGGAGAGGCGGACGCCCGCTCCGCATCGGCTACGGCCGCATCTTCCACGAAGCGAACGCGTACTCGCCGAGCCTGACGACCAAGGAGGACGTGGTCGCGTTCCATCGCCTCGAGGGCGAGGCGCTCGCGCGCGCGTGCTCCCTGCGCGGCTCCGAGATCGCCGGGTACATGCCGCACGCCGAGCTGAGCGGCTTCGTGCAGGCGGCGCGCCTCGCGGGCGGCGTCGAGACGGTGCCGCTGGCGTCGTCGCTCGCGGTGCCGAGCGGACCGCTCGAGCGCGCCGCGTTCGACTGGCTGGTCGACGACATGGTGGAGCGCATCCGCGCGGCGGGGAAGCTCGACGGGCTCTTCCTCGCGCTGCACGGATCGATGGAGGTCGACGGCCTGAGCGAGGCGCCCGAGGCGGTGATCCTGCGGCGCGTGCGCGAGGCGATCGGCCCCGACGCGAAGATCGGCGCGAGCTTCGATCTGCACGGCAACCTCTCGTCGGGGATCGTCGACGCGCTCGATGTGCTCGTCGCGTTCCGCACGAACCCGCACTGGGATCTCGCGCCGACCGGCTTCCGCGCGGGCAACCGCCTGATCCGCGCGCTCCGCGGGCAGTGCCGCCCGGTGCATGCGTGGCGGAAGCTGGCGATGGTGCTCGGCGGCGGGATGACGATCGACTTCGTCGCGCCGATGCGCGCGGTGTTCAAGGCGATGCGCGCGCTCGAGCGCGATCCGCGCGTGCTCAGCGCCAGCCTCTTCATGGTGCACCCGTACACGTCGGCGGAGGATCTCGGCTGGGCGGTGCACGTCACCACCGACGGCGATCCGGCGCTCGCGGAGCGGCTCGCGGACGAGCTCGCGGATCGCGCGTGGGGCGTGAAGGACGTCGCGCTGCCGGCGATGCGGAGCATCGACGAGGCGCTCGACGAGGTGAAGCGCGGCTCGGCGCGCAAGCTCGGGCCGGTCACGCTGATCGACGTCGACGACATCGTCGGCGCCGGCGCGCCGGGCGGCAACACGCGCATCGTGGAGGCGCTCGCGAAGGACGATCGCGGGCTGCGAGCGTTCGTGCCGGTGCACGATCCGGCGGCGGTCGCGGCGACCTGGTACGCGGCGATCGGACAGCGCGTCGAGGTGCGGCTGCGCGGCACGCCCGGCTACGATCAGCCCGAGGTCGTGCTCGACGCGGTGATCGGCGCGAAAGAGACGACCGACTTCGGCCGCACCGTGCGGCTCGACGTCGGCAGCTTCTGCGTCGCGATCTCGCAGCGCGCGCCGCTGCCGGTGCATCCGAAGTTCTGGAGCGAGCTCGGTCTCTCCGCGCGCGACGCCGACTGCATCGTGCAGAAGAACTTCTTCCACTATCGGATCTTCTACGCGCTCACCTCGTTCGCGCACATCCCGGTCGTCAGCGCGGGCGCGACCAGCCTGAGCCGGGTGCGCACCCGCGAGTACCGCGTGCCGACGCACCCGGGGCGCGATCCCGGATCGTGGCGGGCGTGGGATGAGGCGCTGCGCGCGGGCGCGCCGCGCGGCACCGTGACCAGCGCGACCGAAGCGGCGGAGTGATCTGATGCGCGTCCTCGTCACCGGCGCGACCGGCTTCCTGGGCGAGCACCTGATCGCGGCGCTCGACGGCCGCGGCCACTCGGTGCGCGCGCTGGTCCGCAGCACGAGCCGCACCGCGGATCTCGAGCGCCGCGGCATCGAGATCGTGCGCGCGGGTTTCGACGACGCGAGCGGGCTGCGGCGCGCGATGGACGGCATCGAAGCGATCGTCCACGCCGCGGGCGGCGGCCTCACGCCGCACGTCGAGGAGGTGTACCGCGCGAACGCCGGCTCGACGCGCGCCCTGCTCGAGGCGCTGCCGAGCTCGGTGCGCCGCTTCGTGCTCGTCTCGTCGGTCGCCGCGCACGGCCCCTCGCCGGCGCATCGCGACGCGCTCGAGACCGATCCCGACGCACCGCGCTCGCACTACGGCCGCAGCAAGCTCGAAGCCGAGCGCGCCGCGCTCGCCCACGCCGATCGCCTCGAGGTCGTCGTGGTGCGACCTCCGACGCTCTACGGACCGGGCGAGCACCGGATGATCCCTCTGTTCCGCGCGGCGCGCCGCGGCGTGCTGCCGATGGTGCATCCGAGCGGTCGCGTCT
>JALYRN010000464.1 GCA_030855295.1 Myxococcota bacterium
ATCGCCTCGCCCATCTTCACGATGGCGCCCGGCTCGACCGCGAGCTCGAGCGCGCGCCCCTCTGCCTCGGAGGAGCCGCCGCCCCGCGTCGTCAGGACGATCACGGTGGAGCCGAGACGGAAGGCGCCCAGCTCCTCGCCGCGCGCGAGCACGGGCTCGCGCCCCGGCAGGTAGCGCACCGTGCCGCGCGGCGGACCGTCGTTGGTCCGCATCGCGGGGTCGAAGCGCAGCGTCACGCCACCGACGACGAGCGCGCCGACCAGGACGGTCGCGACCTCGCCGTGGATCGGGCTGTCCTGGAACACCGCGACGCGCTCGTTCTTCGCGAACAGCCCAGGAACGTGATCCAGGCCGATCTTGTTGACGGGGAAGAGCGTCCCGCCGACGTGCCGCACGACCTGGACCGGGCCCTCCACCGCCGCGTGCACACGATGGTAGTCGCGCGGCGACAGGTAGATGATCGCGAACCGCCCGCCCTCGAACCGGCCTGCGTCGCGCGCATCGCCGAGCAGCTCGCCGACGTCGTACGGCTTGCCCTTCACGCGGAAGCTCGCGCGCGTGTCGATCGCGCCGCAGTCCGCGACGAGGCCATCGGCCGGCGACACCAGCGCCTCGGGATCCGGATCGACCGGACGGCAGCCCTCGCGCAGCGAGCGCGTGAAGAACTCGTTGAACGACGCCCAGCCCTCCTCCGGCACCTCGCACTCCGAGAGATCCACCCGGTAGGCCCGCACGTAGAGATCGATCGCGCGCTGCAGCATCGGCATCGGCACGCCCAGAGACGCCATGCGGCCGAGCGCCCGACTCAGCCGCTTCCGCGGCAGCAAGCGCAAGGTCTCAGCGGCGATGCGGGATGCGAGCATGGGCGGCTGGCAGAAGATGCTCGTGCGTCGGCACCCTGAAAAGGGAGGGCGCGAAGGCGCGGATCGGATGCTAGTCGAGCGCGGAACCGCCCGTCAAACAAGGATTTACGCGGGCTCGGCCCATCGACGAAAGACGCCCTCCGGAGCGAGGCTCGGGAGGGCGTCTTCCGCGGACGTACCGTGCGTAGGGAGCGGTACCCCGTCGGGGCTCACACGTCGTAGTACATCTGGAATTCGAGCGGGGTCGGGCGCAGGCGAATCGGATCGATCTCCTTGGTGCGCTTGTAGGTGACCCACTCTTCGATCAGATCGCGCGTGAACACGTCGCCCTTGAGGAGGAACTCGTAGTCGCGCTCGAGCGCGGTGAGCGCCTCCGACAGCGAGCCCGGGCAGTGCGGCACGTTCTTCAGCTCCTCGGGCGAGAGCGAGTAGATGTCCTTGTCGAGCGGATCGCCGGGATCGAGCTTGCGCTGGATGCCGTCGAGGCCCGCCATCATCATCGCGGCGAACGCGATGTACGGGTTCGTCGACGGATCGGGGAAGCGAACCTCGATGCGCTTCGCCTTCGGCGAGCTCGAGTACATCGGGATGCGGATCGCCGCCGAGCGGTTGCGCGAGCTGTACGCGAGGTTGACCGGCGCTTCGTAGCCCGGGACCAGGCGGCGGTAGCTGTTGACCGTCGGGTTCGTGATCGCGCAGAGCGCCGGCGCGTGATGCAGGATGCCGCCGAGGTAGTGGAGCGCCATCTCGCTCATGCCGGCATAGCGATCACCGGCGAAGAGCGGCTTGCCCTCGCGCCAGATCGACTGGTGGCAGTGCATGCCCGAGCCGTTGTCGCCGAAGAGCGGCTTGGGCATGAACGTCGCGGTCTTGCCCGCCATGCGCGCGCTGTTCTTGACGACGTACTTGAACCAGAGGAGCTGGTCCGCCATGTGCGTCAGCGACTGGTAGCGCATGTCGATCTCGCACTGGCCCGCGGTCGCGACCTCGTGGTGGTGCACCTCCACCTCGATGCCGACCGACGCGAGGAGACGCGAGGTCTCGGTGCGCCAGTCCATCAGCGTGTCGTTGGGCGCGCACGGGAAGTAGCCGCCCTTGAAGCCGATCTTGTGGCCGAGGTTCGGGCCCTCGTGCCGGCCCGAGTTCCACGCCGCCTCGATCGAGTCGACCTCGTAGAAGCCGCCGTTGTTCGCGACCTCGAACTTCACGTCGTCGAACACGAAGAACTCGGCCTCGGGGCCGAAGTAGATCGTGTCGCCGATGCCGGTCTGGCGCAGGTACTTCTCCGCCTTCTGCGCGATGTAGCGCGGGTTGCGGGAGTAGGGCTCGCGCGTGATCGGGTCGACGATGTCGCACACGAGCACGATCGTCGGCTGCTCCGTGAACGGATCCATCTGCGCCGACGCGGGGTCCGGGAGGATCAGCATGTCCGACGCGTTGATCGCGGTGAAGCCGCGGATCGACGAGCCGTCGAAGCCGAAGCCGTCCTCGAACGCCGCCTCGTCCAGGCGCTGCGCCGGGACGGTCGTGTGCTGCCAGACACCGGGCAGATCACAGAAGCGGAGATCGACCATCACCGCGTTGTTCTTCTTCGCGAGCTCGATCGCTTTCTTGACGTCACTCATGGGTGGGAACTCTCTCCGGGCTGAAAGGCTTGCTGCGGGAATCTCGGGTGCGGTGGGGAGCTCAGACGGCGTCGTCGCCGCGCTCGCCGGTGCGGATGCGGATCGCCTCTTCGACGTGGAACACGAAGATCTTGCCGTCGCCGATCCGGCCGGTCTTCGCCGAGCGCTCGATGGCCTCGAGCACCGGGACGACGAGCGCATCGGGCACGACCACCTCGAGCTTCACCTTGGGCACGAAGTCGACGACGTACGCCGAGCCTCGATAGACCTCGCGCTTGCCGCCGGTGCGGCCGAAGCCCTTCACCTCGGTGACGGTCATGCCCTTGACGCCGACCTCTGCGAGCGCGTCCTTCACCTCGTCGAGCTTGAAGGGCTTGATGATCGCCTCGACCTTCTTCATGTGCGTGCTCTCCGGTGCGTCGCGCGCCGACGGGGTCGACGGATGCGGCTATGACCGCGCGATGTTTCGCGTCGGTTTCGCGGCCGTAAATAGGCGACGCCGGGGGGGATCGTCGAGAGGAACGTCACGACATTCGTCGGCCGTCCCCGATTCGAGGACGCCGCCGGACGCGCCGCGAGCGATCGCTTCTGCCGGCGATCAGACGCGCCAGGTGGCGAGGAACCGAGGGCCTTCGTCGGTCCGCTCGCTGATCACGCGCACGTCGTGGCGGTGCGAGAGGCGCAGCACGGACTCGATCGCGATGCCCACCCCGCGCATCGAGAACTCGGGGATGTCGGGCCAGCCGACCACGCGGATCTCGGCGCGGCCGGGCGCGACGATCCGCGGCACGAGCTCGCCGCGGTCGAGGGCGCGCGCATAGATGCGCGGCGTCCGCGCGACCAGCGCCTCGTCGCTGGTGAAGCGCAGCAGCAGCCGCCACAGCGTCGTCAGCGTGCGCTCGACGCTCGCGCGCGAGATCTCCTCGTGGAGCGACGCGAGGTCGCGCCCGAGCTCGGCGGCCGCGGCGCCGACGACGGCCTCCGCCACCTCGACGCGAGGCCACGACACCGGCGAGATCTCGGCGTACTCACGGCGCACGTCGGCGGGCAGGCGTGCGAGGGCCCGGTCGAAGCGCGCCTCGCCGCAGATCTCCACGAGCACGCCTCGGTGCGCGAGCACGAGCGCGCCGGACATCTTCGGCGCCTCGAGCCCGGGCGCATCGGGCGCGATCGATGGACGCTCCCCCATCGAGCGCATCCTAGCCGACGCGACGGCGCGCGCGATCGAGCGGTGATAGCGTGCGCGCGATGAGCGGCCGAATTCCGCCGGTGGTCCTGGTCCACGGAGGCGCGGGCGACGTGCCCGCGAGCTCGCGCGATGCGCACGCAGAGGGGTGTCGCGTCGCGGCCGCCGAGGGGCTGCGCGTCTTGCTCGCGACGGGCTCCGCGCTCGAGGCGGCGGTCCGCGCCGTGGAGGTGCTCGAGGACGATCCGAAGTACAACGCCGGCACCGGCGCGTGCCTGACCGAGGCGCGCACGATCGAGCTCGACGCGTCGGTGATGGAGGGCACGTCGATGCGCGGCGGCGCGGTCTGCGCGATGCCTCCGTTCCTCCATCCGGTCCGCGTGGCGCGCGCGGTGATGGAGGAGGGGCGCCACGTGCTCTACGCGTGCGAGGGCGCGTCGCGGTTCGCGATCGCGAATGGGTTCGCGCCCGCCGAGCCCGAGTCGATGATCACCGACAAGGCGCGCGAGCGTCTCGACTCGTTCCTGGCCGGGCGCGTGACCGGCGGATGGGCCGGCGGGACGGTCGGCGCGGTCGCGTGCGATCGCGAGGGGCGCGTCGCCGCGGCCACGAGCACCGGCGGCATGGTCGGCAAGCGCACCGGGCGCGTCGGCGACACTCCGATCCTCGGCGCCGGGACGTTCGCCGACGACGAGTCGGGCGCGAGCTCGGCGACCGGGCAGGGCGAGGCGATCCATCGCTTCGGGCTCACGCGCTACGTCTGCGATCTGCTGCGCGCGGGCCTCGATGCGCAGCGCGCGGCCGAGGCGGCGATCGCGCGATTCGGCGCGCGCGTCGGCGGCAGCGGCGGCTTGATCGTCGTCGATGCGCGGGGCGGCGTCGGGATCGCGCGCAACACTGCGACGATGAGCTGGGGGCTCGCGCGGGCCGACGAAGATCCGCAGTGCGGGTCCTGAGCGCGAGCGCTTGGACAACCTCACGCACTCGCTCGCGGGCCTCGTCACCGCGGAGATCGTCGTGCAGCTGCGGCGTCGACGCGGCGGGGAGGTCGACGTGCGCTGGTCGCGCGCGGCGTGGATCGTCAGCGCCGCGGCGCACAACGTCCCCGACATCGACTTCGTCTACACGTGGATCACCGAGGGCAAGCTCGGGTACCTGCTGCACCATCGCGGGCACACGCACACGCTCGCGCTCGCGCCGCTGATGGCGCTGCTCCCGTTCGCGCTCGCGTGGCTCTGGGCGCGGCGCCGGGGGTGGAGCTGGTCGCGGGCCGACGCCGCGTGGCTGCTCGCGCTCGCGGTGCTCGGGCCGATCGGCCACCTGCTGCTCGATCTGTCGAACAGCTACGGCGTGCATCCGTTCTGGCCGATCTCGAGCCGATGGATCGCGGGCGACACGATCTTCATCGTCGAGCCGCTCTTCTGGGCCGTTACGATCCCCGCGATCCTGCTGGCGACGCGCGCGCGATGGGGGCGCATCGCGTGGGGCGTCGCGCTCGCGCTCGGTCTGATGGCGCCGTGGATCGCGCCCTTCGTGGTGTGGCCGTTCGCGCTCGCGGCGACGCTGCTCGGCGCGGCGATGCTCGCGATCTCGCAGCGCGTGAGGGACGGGGCGCGCGTCGGGCTCGCGCTCGGAGCGAGCGTCGTCGTGCTCGCGGTGTTCGCGGCGTCGGGCGCGGCGGCGGAGGCGCGCGTGCGGCGTGTGCTCGGGTCGCGCGATCGCGAGGCCGAGATCGTCGAGGTGGTGCGCTCGCCGATCCCCGCGACGCCGGCGTGCTGGGAGATGATCGTCGTCGAGCGCACGGGCGATCGCCATGCGGTGCGGATCGTGCGCGTCAGCGCGTGGGCGCCGTGGGTGCCGGTGGAGGACTGCTCGGGTGCCGCTCGCGCCGAGACGACGGCGCCGCTCGAGCACGAGGGCTGGCGGCGCGACGGCGTGTGGATCGAGGCCGAGCTCGAGGCGTCGACCGCGGAGCTGCGCGCGCTGGCGCAGCGCTGCGA
>JALYRN010000465.1 GCA_030855295.1 Myxococcota bacterium
CACCAGCCGCGCGACTCCGCGCTCGCCTGCGGTGCCTCGCCGGCGCCGCGGCGCTGCCACCACGTCCACCACGGCGCATCAGCCGGGATCGCGGCGGTCTCGGACGCGCCGCCTGCGCTCTCGACCTCACCGGCGCCGTCGCGCACGCGGATGACGAAGCTCGCGCGCATGCGCCGCTGACGAAAGCGCGGGAACTCGATGCTCCCGACGCGCCCCTGCATGCACTCGACGAGCTCGGGCGTGTTCGGGGCGACCCCGATCTCCGCCGGACGTCCGTCGTTGTTGAGGATGAAGACGAGCCGGACCTGACCGAGCACCGGGTTGCGCGCGATCTCGCCAGCCACGCACTCACGCAGCGGATCCGCGTGCTCGGCGAAGGTCTGGTTGATCTGTTCCTGCGTCAGGCGACCCGGCAGCGCGGCCTCGGCCTGTCGTGCGGCGTCCTGGAGCGCCTGCTCCGCTGCCTCGGTCTCGCGGCGCGCGACCGCCTCGGCCTGCTGCCGCTCGTTGTCGTACAGCGCCGTGACCGCCTCACGAATGGGCCCCAGCGTTCGCGGCTGGGCGGCGAGCGCGGTGAGCATCTCGCGGCCCTCGGGCCCGCCGTGGCGGAAGATGCCCTCCGCCGCGATCGCCAGCGGCTGCGGCTGCTCCTGGAACGCACTGTCCGAGTGGTAGAGCACCAGGAAGTGCTCCAGCGCGGGCACCACCGACGCGTCGCCGAGCTCCACGATCGCGCGCACGACCGTCGGCAGCACCGCGGCCGGCGTCTCGTGATCGTTGAGCTGCTGCACGAGGCCGGGTACTGCCTGCGTCGCGCGCATCTCGAGCAGCGAGGGGACGATCACCTCGAGCGGAGGCGACTGCGTCTGCTCGATGAAGTCGAAGCGACGACCGAGCGCCTCGATCAGGTGCTCGCTCCCGGAGCGGCGCGTCCGCAGCGCAGCACCGATTGCGGTGCGCAGCGTGCCGGGCATCGACTGCTGCGAGTAGAGATCGAGCAGGTCGCGCGTGATCTCGGGCTCCTCCATCGCGGCGAGCTGCTGGATCGCGTAGGCGCGCGCCGGGACGAGGCGGTTGTCGGGATCCACCGCGACCGCGCTCAGGCTCGCGCGCAGGCTCGTGCCCTCGGCGGCGGGCTCTTCGCCGGCCGAGAAACCGGCTACGTCGAGCGCGACCGACGCGAGCTGCAGCTCGGTGCCGCCGGTCCAGCGATCGAGGCCGTTGTCCTTGTCGAGGACGCGCATGCGGCCCTGCTCGCCGATCACGAAGAGACCCTCGGCGGTGGGCTGCGCGCCGATCACGTCCTGCTCGAGGATGCGCGCGAAGCGGAGCTGACCCTCGAGGTCGAACCCGAATACGTAGCGGTAGTAGACGAAGTAGTACGTGTCGCCGAGCACGCCGACGTGATCGGGACCGCTCGCCTGCGACGGCGCGAAGTACAGGCGGATGCGCCCGCGCGCGCTGCGGGTGCCGGGCTTCGGCAGGAAGCCGTCGTCCCAGACCTCGATCTCGCGCGCGACCTCGTCCTCGTGCAGCACCGGCAGCTCCGGCACCGGCACCATCAGGTGCGTCGACTCCTCGCGCGAGCCACTGACCGACTGGTGCGTCATCCGGTAGATGCCGCGGTGCCCGTAGTAGATGCCGGTCGGATCATCGAAGGCCCACGCGATGACGTCGTCGGTCGAGCGAAGTCGCGCGAGCTCGAGGCCCGTCTCCTCGTCGAGGATCGCGAGGTTCTGCCGCTCCCACGGAACCATCACCATGCCGCCTGCCGCTGCCGGCTGGCCGAACACGCCCTGCACCTCGTGCCGCCAGCGCTCCGAGCCGGTCCGCGCGTCGACCGCTGCGACGTGGCCCACGCGCCGCGCGCCGCCGAGCGCGCCGACCGTCGCCGAGTAGTAGATCGTGTCGCCGTCGCGCGTCGCGCCGACGTAGGCGAGATCGGCGAGAGGGCGGCGCCAGCGCTCCTGTCCGGTGCGCAGATCGAGCGCGATCAGCTCGTGCCGATCGCTCGTGAGCACGATGTCCCCGAGGATCTCGGGGCGCGTCTGCGCGTCGACGGCGTGGCGCCAGCGCTCTTCACCGCTCGCCGCGGAGAGCGCCGCGATCTGTCGATCGCCCACCTCGCCGTGCGTCGCGACGACGACGAGCGCCTCGCCCAGCGCGTTCTGCGGCTCCGTGTTCGGTCGCGACTCGGGCAGCCGCTCGAGGACTGCCGAGAAGTCTTCCTGCTGGTTGTCGGCGAACTGGTGGCTGAACGCACCCTGCGAGCCGCCTCCGCAGCCTGCGACGGCGATCGCGCTCGCGAGCAGGCCGACGCACACGAGCCCCGCGCCTCGCGCGTTCTCCGCGCGGCGAGTCGACAGCGCGTGCTCCGCGCGATGAGTGGACAGACGGTCGATCACTGCGCACCTCCCGACGTCGTCGCGCCGGTCGTCTCTTCGCCTTCGCCGGCCGGGCGGGTCCGGCGCGTCTCCCCGTCGGCGGGGATCCGGCTCAGCACCTCCGACATGCGCATCACCAGCGGGCTGGCGCCGCGGCGCCGCGGCGCGCGGCGCGCTCCCCGCTGCGGATCCTGCGCGCGCGCGATCTCCTGCGTCAGGAATTGGCGCACCAGCCGGCCCGAGACCTCGCCGAGCCGCACGACGATCTCGATCTTCGTCGCGTCCGCGATGTCGTCGCGATGCAGATACTCCGCGTAGCCGTCGAGCATCACCGAGAGCGGCTGCTGACCGAGGTGCTCGGTGAACCGCGCGACGCTGCGCTCGTCGCCGAGCTTGCCGATCGCCGGCGCCGCCTCGATCACGCCGCGCTCGAACGCGCGGAACAGGATGTCGAGCGAGCCGCGCGCGCCGATGTCGCCGAGCGAGTCGGCCGCGGAGGCGCGCACGCTGCGATCGCTGTCGCGCAGGCCCTGCTCCAGCAGCGCCGGCACGCGGCGATCGTCGATCTCCGCCAGCGCCTCGTACGCTCGGCGCCGCGCGCTCGCGCGACGATGCCGGGTGAACTCGGTCAGTACCTCGATCGACGACGGCTCCGCGATGCGCTTCAGCGAGTCGAGCGCGTGGTCGGTGATCGGATCGGGCTGTCCCGAGCGCAGCAGCGTCGCGATCGGCTCGACCGCCTCGCGACGATCGAGGATCACCAGCTGGTCCAGCGCGGCCCGCGCGTCATCCGGGCTCGCGCTCTGCAGGCGCGCGACGAGCGCAGGCAGGTCCGACATCGTCGGGAGCGGCGCGGTCGGCTCGTCGCCCTGACCCTCGCGCGGCTGCGACGGCTGCGCCCGCCGCGTCTGCTTGGTCGGCGCGCGCTGCGCGAGCGACTCGCTCGGTGCCAGGGAAGAGAGGAGGGCACAGAGCCCGAGCGCGGCCAGGAACGTGGGGATTCGCATGGCTGAAACCTGTGAGTAAGCGCGGACTTCCGAGGGCTGGCGCGCCACGGCGGCGGCATCTTGCCGGGATCGAGTTGACGCGGCAACCCGCGTCGTTCTTGGCGCCGAGCCGCCGCCCCCGCGCATGGTGCTGCACGGAATGGCGCGTGCTACTCCGCGGCCTCGCGCTGATGGACTCGAGCACTCGCACCGACGCGGCCGTCCTCCGCGCGAGCGACGCGTCGCCCCCCGACGCTCGCCCGCAGCGCGCGCTGCGCGCGTGGATGGGACGGCGACGACGCATGCTCGTCGCGCTCGGGGTCGCGCTGGTGACGCTGGTGGCGGCGCGCTTCGCGCTGTCGGGCGCGAGCGAGCCCACCGCCGAGCGCTCGCTCGAGGTGGTGCTGGCGCGCGAGGGGATCCGGGTCACGCCGGACACGATCGCGTGGCTCGCGGAGGACGACGGACCGTGGTCGCTGCGCCCCGCGCTCTTCCTGGCGCACCAGGAGGGAGAGGAGCTCGACGACGTCTGGTACGCGGACGTCCGCCCCGGCCGCGGAGGCGCGATCCTCGACGTGTCGTCGGTGACGAACCTCACCGAGAGCGCGAGCGCGAGCGAGGAGCAGCTGGTGCGCGCAGGCGATCACGCGATCTTCGTCTCGCGCGCCGGCGATCTGATCGAGGCCGTGACGGTGCTCGATCTGCGCGGCGAGCCGCACGAGTCGCTCGCCGATCTCTCGTCGATCCAGCGCGCACAGCACGCGATCACCAACCTCCAGGAGACCGGCCGCACGCAGGGCTTCGGGCGCGTGCGCTACCAGATCCTCGAGCCCGCGAGCGAGGTCGTGACGCTCGCCGACGCCGAGCGCCTCGCGCTCCGCGCGGGCGAGCGCACGCTGCTCGAGGTCGATCTCCGCACGCTCGAGATCGTGCACGGCGCCGACGGCGTGGAGGCCCAGGCGCAGGTGCCGGGCGTGCCCGGGCGCATCACGTGGGTGGTCGACACGGTGCGCAACCTGTCGTTCGTCGGGCCGGCGCCGATCGAGTGGCTCGAGAACCGCGTCTTCGCGGTGCAGGACTGGGCGACCCGTACGCGGTACGCGGTCCTGGGCAACGAGGAGACGGAAGACGCTGCGCTCGCGGATCTCGGGGTCACGCGCGAAGACGTCGAAGAGCAGATGACCGAGGAGCGGCGCGCGCTGCTGACGGCCGCCGAGGCCGAGCTCGGCTGGCCGCCGCCGCCGATGCAGCCGGTGATCACCGACGATCCCGCGGCAGGCGAGGGCGAGTGGATCCCGGTGATCGACGATCCCTTCGTCAACCAGTACCCGGGCGCGCCGCCCGCGTTCGCGCAGAGCTTCGTGCGCCCCGACGTCGAGCGCCCCTACGTGCGCGTGTACGTGACGATGTGGGATCCGCGTCAGGTGCAGCTCCGCGTGATGCCCGGCACCCGCGAGCCGCAGAGCGCGACCGGTCAGTCGGGGGCGGGCCGCATCCCGCGCGACGAGGCGACCGTGCGCAACCTCGTCGCCGCGTTCAACGGCGGCTTCCAGGCGCTGCACGGCGAGTTCGGGATGATGGCCGAGAGCCGCGTGTACCTGCCGCCGAAGCCGTGGGCCGCGACGATCGCCGTGTTCGACGACGGACGCGTCGGCATGGGCAGCTGGCCGGCGCCCAACTGGCGCGGCCGCTACTTCGACGAGAACCTCGCGAACCGGCAGATCCCCGAGGGGATGATCGAGATGCGCCAGAACCTGACGTCGGTCGTCGAGGACGGCGTGTACAACCCGTGGGAGCGCTGGTGGTGGGGCGCCGCTCCGCAGGAGAGCGAGGAGCAGACGTTCACGTACCGCAGCGGGATCTGCCTGACGCGCGAGGGCTTCCTGGCGTTCTTCTGGGGCAGCTCGCTCGGGCCCGAGGCGCTCGGCGCGGCGATGGTCGCGGCGCGCTGCGATCGCGCGATGCACCTCGACATGAACAGCGGTCACTGCGGCTTCGAGTTCTTCCGGCCGTATCGCCGCGACGCGCCGCCCGACGAGGCGCCGCCGCCCGTGCGCCGCGTGCACGCCGAGTACGAGCACGACGACGCGATGCCGCACGTGCCGGGCTGGCGCGTCCGCGGGCGCAAGGCCGTGCGCTCGATGGCGATGCGCTTCCCGCGCTATCTCACCCACGACCCGCGCGACTTCTTCTATCTGACGCTGCGGCCGACGCTCCCGGGGCCGCCGCTCTCGGGCGCGACCGAAGAGGAAGGCCGCTTCACCAGCGCGGGCCTGCCGCACGCCGGGTGGCCGTATGCGTTCG
>JALYRN010000466.1 GCA_030855295.1 Myxococcota bacterium
GTCCCGGGCGGACGCGCGGCGGGCGGCAGCGGCGGCGGGCGCGAGGAGCCCGCGCTCGAGGGCGGCGGCTCGGTCGACCCGCGCATCTCGGGCAGGCGCACGTGCGGATCCGTCGGGTGCTCGTCGGAGGAATCGGCCACGCGGCAGCGATGATACTCGACGATCGCGCATCGAGGGGTAGGCTCGTGCGCATGCTGCGATCGACGTCGGGATGGTTGTTCCTGGGGCTCTTCCTGGTGCTCGGCGCGTGCGGGTCGCGCGAGTCGACGCCAGACCAGGAGCAGACCGAGCCGGAGTCGACCAATGGCGCGGAAGCGCAGCCGCCGGCCGGTGAACCGGGCGAGGGTGATCCCCAGCTCGAGCGCAGGGGCGAGGTCGTGATCGGCACCGATCCTTGCACGAGCGACGCGGACTGCGTGCCCGCTGCTTGCTGTCACGCGAGCACCTGCGTCGCGGCCGCGAACGCGCCGTCGTGCGGCGATGCGATGTGCACGATGGAGTGCCGCCTCGGCACGATCGACTGCGGCGGAGGCTGCCTCTGTCAGGACGGCCGCTGCGGCGCGCGCTTGATGGTGCCGCCCGCGGGCCTCGGCCCGACCGACGCCCCGCAGTAGCGGCTGACGACTCGAAGGCTCGGCTCGCCCGCTCCGGTCGCTCCCATCGCTCCGGGAGAGCACTCCTGCGGGTCACTTCCAGCGCGTGAGGATCGCCTCGCGCGAGAAGAGCCGCACCGCGATCCAGAGCGCGATCGCGTCGACGACGAGCACGCCGGCGGCGCCCCACGCGAGGAGCCGCACGTCGAGGAAGAGCTCGCCCATCACGCTCGAGATGCCCATCACGATCACGGGGATCACGAGGAAGCCCACGAGCCCCTGCGCGGTGCGCGGATCGTTCACGCGCGAGGACGCGACGATCGCCGCGAGCGCGCTCAGGAGCGCGAGCCCCGGCGCGACGGCGCCGAACGCGAGCGGCCACACCGGCCGCAGCGCGAGCGAGAGCACCGCGGGCGGGCACGTCAGCGCGAACCCCGCGAGCGTGATGCCGTAGCTGAGCTGCGTGATCAGCGTCGCGGGGATGACCGCCGCGAGGCACTTGCCGAGCAGCAGATCCGACGTCGAGATCGGCGTCGCGAGCAGGGGCTCGAGCGTGCGCTCCACCTTCTCGCCGACGATCGCGTGCGCGGCGATCGTCGACGGCAGCGCGAGCGCGATCAGCAGGAGCATGTAGAGGTACTGATCGGCGACGAGCGCGAGGAGCGCGTCGCGGCCTCGACCGAGCGCCTGCAGCTGGGGCGCGAGCCCGGTCGGCACGTCGCCCCTGAACTCGCTGTCGGGCATGCCCGAGAGGAAGCGCGTGGTCGCGAGCGCGGCGCCGACCAGCGCGACCGGGAGGATCGCCATCGTGAGCACGACGAGGCGATTGCGGCGGAGCTCGATCCACTCGCGCCGGACGACCGCACGCACGTGCGCGATCCTCATGCGCTCTTCTCCTCGCGCGACGGAGGCGCGCCGACGAGCTCGAGATAGACCTGCTCGAGCGTGCGCACCTCGTCGGCCACGGAGCGGATCGACGCGCCCGCTTCGACCAGGGCGCGCACCAGCGCGGGGTTGTCGCGCTCGGGGTCGTCGAGCGCGACGCGGAGGATGTCGCCGCGGAGCTCGACTTCGCGGACGAACGAGAGAGCGCGCGCGGCGTCGAGCTGCATCGCGGTGGGCGCGGCGAGGCGGATGATCGTGCACGCGCTCTCGAGATCGCGGCACAGGCGCGACGGAGTGTCGACGCGGACGAGGCGCGTCTTGAGGATGCCGATGCGATCGCAGAGGCGCTCGGCCTCGTCGAGGTTGTGCGTGCAGAGCACGATGGTGCGGCCCTCGCGCCGCAGCTCGGTCACGAGCTCGCGGACGGTGCGCGCGGCGGCGGGATCGAGGGCGCTGGTGGGCTCGTCGAGGAAGAGGACCTTCGGCTCGTGGAGGATCGCGCGTGCGATCGCGAGGCGCTGGCGCATGCCCTTGCTCCAGCCGCCGACCGGCTCGCGGCTGCGATCCCAGAGGTCGAGGCGCTCGAGCACCGCGCGGATGCGCGCGTTCGCGTCGGGGACGCCGTGGAGGTCGGCGAAGTAGCGGAGGTTCTCGATCGCGTCGAGGCGCACGTAGATGCCGGGCGTCTCGGTGAGGATGCCGACGCGCGCGCGCACCTCGTCGGCGTGCGTGACGACGTCGAAGCCGGCGATGGTCGCGCGCCCGCTGGTGGGCGCGATGACCGCAGTGAGCAGGCGGACGGTGGTCGTCTTGCCGGCGCCGTTGGGGCCGAGGAGGCCGAAGACCTCGCCCTCCGCGATGTCGAGATCGAGGCCGTCGACCGCGACGAACTCGCCGAAGCGGCGGCCCAGGCCTTCGGCGGAGATCACGGCGGGAGCCTGCCCGAATCGCACTCGGCGAGCCAGCGGGCGGCGCAGCCCGCGATCGTCTCGACGCCGCAGGCTCGGGCGTAGACGTGCTCGCTCTCGGTGCAGCATCCGAGCGCGACCAGCGGGCCGCGCGCGACGACGTGGTGCGGCGTGCTCGTGGGGTCGGCGACGCAGTCGTCGCGGAGGCGCGCCAGCTCGGCGCGCGCGTCGTCGCACGACAGCGCGCAGCGCACGCGGACGTCGCGACCGCCGGCGCGGACGACGATCGGCTCGGGGGTGGCGAGGCCGGTGGTGCGCTCCGCGGAAGCCGGCACGGGGGGCTCGTCGCTGCACCCGATCGCGGCGTGCAGAATTCCCACGAATCCGACAGATCGTACGACTGTCCGCAGAAGCTCAGCGAATTCAGGCACTTACGGCGTCGATCCTGTCCCCGAGGGGTCAGCCGATGCGTTTGTCTTTGAGCTTGAGGAGGATCATCGTGAGGACGACGCAGCCGAAGGTCAGCGCGCCGATGCCGCACGCGGCGTAGAGGATCGGGAAGCGCAGGTGCGGCATGAAGCCGGGGTAGTTGTCCATGTAGCGCTCGATCTGGCAGACGTGCAGGTGGCCGCGCGCGTAGAGATCGACGTTGGACAGCGCCTCGAGCGCGTAGCGCGTGGTGGTGAACCAGCTGACGAGCCAGGTGAAGCCGGTCAGGCGCGTGATCGAGCCGGCGAAGAGCAGCTGCGGGATGACGAGGAAGTTGATGCCCCAGAGCGCAGAGACGGGGTTGCGCACCGCGGCCGAGAGCGCGAGGCCCATCGCGCTCGCGCAGCTGGTGACCATCACGCCGACCAGCCAGTACCAGAACGGGTTGCCGCGCAGCTCGAGCAGCGGCAGCGCGACCGTCAGGTTCAGCGACACGACGACCATGCCGAGCGACGCGAGCACGAGGAAGCGCGCGAGCACGTAGGGCACGATGTTCAGACCCGCGAGCCGCTCTCGCTCGTAGATCGTGCGCTCCGCGACGAGCACGTTCGAGCTCGCGATGATCATCGGTAAGAAGAGCGCCATCAGGATCGCGAGCAGGCCCGTGCGCGGATCGCGCACCCGGAAGTCGCGCCAGTGCGAGACGGAGGCGCTGAACGGCTCCTCGCCGCGCATCGCGCGCTCGCGCACCGCGACCTCGAGCAGCTCGGGATCGCACGCGATCGAGTCGTCGTAGCCGGCGCAGTAGTCCGACGTGTCGGGGCCGACCGTGTCGCGACAGCCGAACGTGCCCGCGGCGAAGGTCGTCGATCCCGACGTCGTCAGCCCGATCAGCAAGCCGAGCAGCGGCGCCTGCAGGAGCAGCAGCGCGAGCGCGGTCTTGTTGCGAAGCGTCAGCTTGAGCGAGCGCGCGAGCAGGATCGGGAACTGGCGCAGCGACGAGCGGCTGCGCGGCTTGGGCGGAGGCGCCTGGGTCGCGGCGTCGGCGCCCGGCGCGCGCTGCACGACGAAGCGCTGGAAGGTCTGCGACTGCGAGAAGCGGGCGCGCCACTCGTCGGCGGGCATCTGCTCGACGTGATCGAACATCTCGCGCGGCTTGCCGGGTGACGCGCCGAAGAACTCGTACGAGTCGGGCGAGGGCGGTCCGTAGAACAGCAGCTTGCCGCCCCGGCCGAGGATCGCGACCGAGTCGAACTTCTCGTACTCCTGATAGTCGGGCTGGTGGATCGTCAGGACGATCGTGCGCCCGTCGTCGGCGAGCCGGCGCAGCGTCGCGACCACGTCGGCGGCGTCGGTCCACGAGAGGCCGCTGGTCGGCTCGTCGAGGATCAGCAGCGAGGGATCGGTGACCAGCTCGACCGCGAGGTTCACGCGGCGACGCTGACCGCCGGAGAGCACCTTCTCTTCCGCGCTGCCGATCTGCAGCTCGCGCTGCTCCCAGAGCCCGACCTGCTTCAGCGTCTGGTCGATCGCGGCGTCGAGATCGCGCTGCGCGGTGCCGGCCGGCAGCCGGAGCTTGCACGCGTACCAGAGCGCCTCGCGCACGGTCAGCTGCGGGTGGACGATGTCGTCCTGCGGCACGTAGCCGACGTTGGTGCGGAACGACTCGTACTGCTGGAAGAGCGGCCGTCCGTTGAGCAGCACGCCGCCGTTGGTGGGCCGGTAGAGCCCGAGCACGCTCATCAGCAGCGTGCTCTTGCCGGCGCCGCTGGGGCCGAGCATGCCGACGAGCTCGCCGGGGAAGATCGACATCGAGACGCGATCGAGCAGCGTGCGCGGCTTGCCGCTCCCGCGATCCGCGACGGTCAGGCCGACCTGCATCAGGTCGAGGCGCACCTTCGCGCGGCCGGCGTCGGCGATGCGGCCGCCCTGTCCGATCGTCAGCGCGACGGTGCCGACCGAGACGCGCTGGCCCGGTCGCGCGATCGCGCCGCGCGGTCCGACGCGCTCGCCCTCGACGTAGGTGCCGTTGGTCGAGCCGAGATCCTCGACGCGCACCGAGCCGTCCTGCATCCGCGTGAAGCGCGCGTGGTGCGAGCTCACGGTCGCGTGCGGCAGGACGAGATCGTTCTCGGGCGCGCGCCCGATCGAGATCACCGGGCGGTCGAGGTTGACGTTGTGAGAGACCGCCGCCGCGAGCGCGCCCGCGCCGGCCGAGTCGACCTCGCTCAGCAGCCGATCGAGGAGCGGCACCGGCAGCGGGAAGCCGCCGAGCAGGAGCAGCGAGTTCGGCTGCAGGCGCGCCTCGGTCACGCGGAAGTGCGGGCCGTCGATGAACGTGCCCGTGCTCGAGGCGAGGTCGCGCACGAACATCGCGCCGTCGGGCGTCTCGACGAGCTGCGCGTGCTGCGGCGCGACGTCGGGATACTCGATCCACACGTCGCACTGCGGCGCGCTGCCGAGCGTGATCGGCTGTCCCTTCGGCGGCCTCCGCGTGACGTGGAGCAGGAGCCCCGCGATGCGCGGATCGGAGAGCGGCACCGGCGCCGAGCCGAGGTGGACGTCGTCGCGGAACGTGATGATCTGCTTGCCGACGCGCTGCCCGTTGACGAACACGCCGTTCGTCGAGCCGAGATCCTCGACGAAGAGGCCCGCTGGCTGGTTCTTCGCGATGCGCGCGTGACGCGCCGACACGACGGGGTTGTCGATCACGATCGAGCACGCCGGATCGCGACCGAGGATCACCTCGGTGACCGGCGGCGGCGTGGCGCCCGGCCCGGCGAGCCCGAGCGCCGCGAGCCCTCCGATCGAGTCGAGCGCCATCGTGCGCGGCGGCGCGCCTCCAGCC
>JALYRN010000467.1 GCA_030855295.1 Myxococcota bacterium
CGTGAACGCCGCGGCGCGTCGCGGCGCGCAGTCCTCGATCGCGCAGCCCGCGACGTCGCGGACCTCGTAGCGCGCGTCCGGCGCCAGCAGCGCGTTCGGTCGGACCACGAGGATCGTGAGCGCGTGCGACACGTCCGCCGTGATCTCGACGTCGATCGGCGCACCGGTCTCGTCGACGAGGACGACCTCGGGGATCACGCGCTCGTCGCAAGGCGAGATCGCGTCGCAGAGCCCGACGTAGACGAGCGTCATATGCGCGTCGAGCGGCACGTCGGTCGCGCCGTCGGCGGGCAAGGTGTGGCGCACGAGGTCGGGTGGTGCGGCGCAAGCGGCGACCGAGCCTGGTCTCGCGAGCATGGTCGCGAGCACCGTCGCGAAGGCGAGCGAGACCGAGAAGCCAAGAGAGATTCGCATGGGTTCCAGCGTGCGCCGATTGCGTCTCGGTCGCCAGAGCCTCGCTCCTGGACGTCGCCGGCGACGCGCAGCCTCGCGACGCGTCCAGCACGCCCTCGACGACCGCGCGGTTCGTGATCGATCCGTTCTTCTTCCGCGCCGGCGCCATCTCGCTGAG
Organism: Myxococcota bacterium; assembly: GCA_030855295.1. Taxonomy (GTDB): domain Bacteria; phylum Myxococcota_A; class Polyangia; order Polyangiales; family Sandaracinaceae; genus Sandaracinus. The sequence goes on from JALYRN010000467.1 coordinate 572, forward strand.
CGGCCCCCTCCGCACCAGCGCCGACGACGAGGGCTTCCACCTCGGATTCGCCGGCACCGGCTACGGCGGAGGCGGAACGTGCGGCGCCACCGAGGTCCATCGCACGTGCCAGTGGCACCTGGCGCCCTGACCCGCGCGTCGCGGCGACCAGCGAGATCTGCGAGCTAGAGCGCGCGTCCTGCGGCGTCGTACGCCGTGTACGCGATCGTCTTCGCCGGCGAGCTCGCGAGCTCGTCGGCGAAGATCGTCCAGATCATCGAGTCGCGCAGTCGTCCGTCGCTGTCGCGCATGCGGCGGCGCAGCGTCGCCTCGTGGGTGTAGCCCAGCCGCTCCGGTACCGCGGCGCTCCGCACGTTGCGCGGATCGCAGTGGATCTCCACGCGGTCGAGGCCGTGGACCTCGATCGCGACGCGCGTCAGTGCTCCGGCGGCCTCGGTGATCAGGCCGCGGCCCTCGTGGCTCTGCGCGATCCAATAGCCGATCTCCGTCGCGTCGGGGCCGACGCGCGGGTGGAGACCCGTCCCGCCGAGGAACGCTCCCTCGCGATCGAAGATCCCGTAGACGAAGTCCTGCCCGCCATCGAACATGCCGCGGAACTTCCGCAGCCGCTCGATGCGCACGTCGTCCGTCAGCGGCTCGTCGTCCAGCCACGTCATCCACGCGCGCAGGTGCGCGAGGCTCGCGCCGATGCACGCGCTCATCGCAGCGTGATCAGTCATCTCGTAGCACCGGATGACGAGCCGTTCGGTCTCGATCCGATACGCGGGTCCGCGTCCCATCGGCGGCACGATACCGTGACGCGGCCGGGCGAGTTGCTGCAAAGCGGTCCGCGCTGCGGCGCGTGCGGGATGCTCTCGTGACCGAGCCCGGTCGAAGGCGCGCCACGCTGCACGATCTCGCGGCCACTCGCGTCGCCCGCCGACGCCGCGCGCCTCGTCGCGGAGCTCGGGCTCGGAGCGCGCGCCCCGAGCTACCGCTCGTCGCGCAGCTGCTCGTCGGCGTGATCGAGGAACGCGCGGATGCGGCTCGTGCTCCGGAGCTCGGGCGAGGTGAGCAGCCAGAGATGGCGACTGTACCGCTCGTCGATCGGCCCGATGCGCACGAGCCCCGGATGCGCGTCACCCTCGAACGTGCCGAGGAAGTGCACGCCGATCCCGGCAGCGATCGCGTCGCGCAGCGCGAGCATGCTGAAGTCGACGCGCATGGCGACCTTCGCTCGCGGCGCGTTCGCCGCCAGCCAGTCGTCGAGCCATCGCATGTCGGCGCGCTGCTCGTCCCACGCGATCCATGGATAGTCGTCGAGCGCAGCGCTCGGGCCCGCGCGCTCGGCCAGTGCCTTGCTCGCGTACACGGCAAAGTGCACGCGCCCGACCTTGCGCCCGATCAGGTGATCGGGGGGCGTGTTCGTCATGCGGAGCGCGACGTCGGCCTCGCGGCGCGTGAACGACACTTCGGTGTCGCTCGCAGTCACCGTGAGCTGCACGCTCGGATAGCGTGCGAGGAACGACGTGAACACGTGCTGGTACGTCCGGAACAAGAGGTCGGTCGTCGCGACCCGCAGCTTCCCTTCGAGCTTCGAGTCGCTCCCGAGCACGCGGCCCTCGAGCGACATCAGCTCGATCTCCATGCGCTCGGCGACCTCGGCGACGTCGCGTCCGGCCGATGTCGGCACGAATCCGTCGGGCGTCTGATCGAACAAGCGGACCCCGAGCGCCTCCTCGATCGCGCGGATGCGGCGTCCGACCGTCGTGTGGCTGACACCGAGCCGATCGGCCGCGCGGCTCAGGCTGCGATCGCGCGAGATGGCGAGGACGTAACGGAGATCGTCCCAGTCGAGCGCCGGCAGAGCCACCTCTGCGTTCTTGCACATCGCGTGTCCGAAATCGATCGTGGTCGCTGCATCACTGCGCGCGCACGCTCGCTCCCATGAACAGCCACGCGACGACGACGATGATGAGAGCCGCGCTCGTGACCCGCTACGGCGCGCCGGAGGTCCTCCGGATCGCCGAGGTGCCACGCCCCGAGCCGAAGTCCGGCGAGCTGCGGATCCGGGTGCACGCGACGACCGTGTCGTCGGGCGACGCGCGCGTCCGCAGCATCACCGTGCCGACTGGCTTCCGCCTGCTGATGATGCTCGCGCTCGGGTGGCGCGGCCCCCGCCAGCCGGTGCTCGGCATCGAGCTCGCGGGCACCGTCGACTCGGTCGGTGCTGGCGTGACGCGGTTCCGCGTCGGGGACGCAGTGATCGCGTATCCCGGCGCATCGATGCGCGCGCACGCGGAGTACGTGACGATCTCCGAGAACGGCAGCGTGATCCCGAAGCCCGATCACCTCGACTTCGAGCAGGCCGCGGCGCTCTGCTTCGGCGGCCTCACCGCGCTCCACTATCTCGTCACCACCGCGCACGTGAAGGCGGGCGAGCGCGTGCTGATCCTCGGCGCCTCGGGCGCGGTCGGCCTCGCGGCGGTGCAGATCGCACGTCACCGAGGCGCAGTCGTGACCGCCGTGTGCAGCGGCGCGAACGCCGAGCTCGTGCGCGACGCCGGCGCCGAGCACGTGATCGACTACGCCAAGGACGACTTCACGAAGAACGGCCAGCACTACGACATCGTGATGGACTGCATCGGGGTGACGTCGTACGGCGAGTCCGCGCGATCGCTCGCGCGCGGGGGTCGACTGCTGCGCGTGGTCGCTCCGCTCGCAGGACAGATCGCCGCGCTGTGGCAGGGCCGGCTCTCGGGCCATCGCGTCTTCGCCCCGGTGAGCCCCGGCCACGTCGCGGACATGCGCACGCTCGCGGAGCTGTCGCGCACCGGTGCGTACCGACCGGTGATCGACAGCCGCTATCCGCTGGAGCGGATCGCGGCCGCGCACGCCCGCGTCGACAGCAAGAGGAAGCGCGGCAGCGTGGTGGTGACGATGGCGGCGTGAGCGGCATGCGGCGACAGGGCGCCTCGCGGCGATGGCCCCGAGCGCCGCGACGTTCGCGCGCTCGCAGGTCCGCGTGCCGCAGCAGCGCGCTTCGGTGTGTCCTGCACATGGGGGAGCTCTGCGTTGAGCTTCCCCCCGTCTGGCGGACACCCCGGAGCGCGAGAATGCGCGAGGAGTGTTCCATGAAGAAGCAGAAGCTCGGTCGACGTGCGCGACGGTCGTTCACGCCGGAGTTCAAGGCGGACGCGGTGCGGCTGGTGAGAGCCCGCAAGACGCCGCCGCAGGTCGCGAAGGGGCTCGACCTGACGGAGACGGCTCTCCGCGAGTGGGTGAAGAGAGCCGACGCGGATGCGGGCATCGGGAGCCCGGGCGTGCTGACGACGGAGGAGCACCACGAGCACTCGACGGCTGTGGACGGCTCGGCGTGGTTGCGGTTCTTCTCCTGGACGAGGTGGAAGTGCCAGTAGGCGTCGAAGTCGCCGGAGGCGCGGAGCGCGCATCGACCTCGCCGAAGATCGTCTCGAGCCCGCGCTCGCCGACGCGAGCTTCGCCGCGCTCGGTGGATCGCGCGAACGACGGAGGTGCGTCGGCGATCGGGCTCGCGAAGGATCGGCTCATCGGAGGGCTCCTTGTCGGACGTTGGTGGCTCGCCCCCCAACCGCGTGGAATCACGTGGTTTCATGCCCGCTCCAGAGGATCCGCACCCTTTCGGATCTGCACGCCACCAGGGAATTCCCCATGGAAGAGCGGGGGCCGGATCACGCAGTGTCATGAGCGAGCGGTCGTCGATTTGGAGAACGCAACTCATGACGAAGATCCCGGTTGCAGTCCGCGCGAGCTGCCTTGCCCTGCTGACGTGTCTCATCGGCGCCTGCGAGACGTCGGGCGCGTGCGTGACGAACCGAGGTTCCCTCGGTGGCCCGTACTGTTTCAACAACGTGAGCAGCCGGTCCTGCGGCACGAGCGGCAAGACGCACCATTCCGGCCGCACGTGTGCATCCGTCGGATTTCCCTATTACTGCACGCCGACGCAGATGCGTGCGTCCGACGCCTCCCAGGCGTACATCACGGCACGCTATCTCTCCGTATCGAGCTGCGATCCGACGGTCCGAACGGCACCGGGCCCCGGTGGGTCCAGCCCCGACAGTGGCACTGGCGGAGGGGACTGCACTGCGTCCTGCCCGGTAGAGTTTCCCGGCGGTGGCGACGGCGACGAGGAACAACTGGACAGCTTCTGTCGACTCGCGTGCTGCTATTCGATACGAGGCCTTCACGACGAAGCGCGTACGACGTGTGAGGCCGGCGCCGCACTGGGCTCGTCCGCGTGTCGATACTGCGACTGAGTCGACACTGCGAGCAGTCGATACTGCGGCCGAGTCGATACTGCGACTGACGAGCGCGACACGAGCTCACGTGTGCGGCACGCGGAGCAGGCGCAACACGATCCGCTCGTTCGACGCGCCGTCGAACACCGCGACCGCGACGCCGCGCTCGGCTTCGCTCAGCGAGCTCGGGAGCTCTGCCTCCGGGCTCGGCAGCTCGATCAGTGCGAGGTCCGGGCCGATGTTCGTCATTTTCGCCCCGGTGGGGACCGGAGGGTACGAGGCGCTCTCTTCGCGGCTCATCCGTATCAGACCCTCTCTTGGCTGCGTACCGCTGAGGGTCGTGGACTGGTCCGCGGCGAGTGGCGCCACGCTCAGATCGCTAGGATGCGCACCGAGCCGAAGTGGTCGGCCAGCCGCGAGAGGTCCTCGGGGTCGCTCGTCAGGATGACGTCCCCGCGACGCGCGGCGGAGGCGGTGACGATGGCGTCGATGGTGGTCGCGCGAGGAACCACCGCGAGCGCCTCGCCCGCCGCGCGCGCGAGCTGCGCGTCCATCGGCTCGACGAGCATGGTCGCGAGGATGGCCTCTCGCGCGTCGGTCCGACCGCGCCACCACTCGGCGATGATCGCGACTGGCACCGTCACCGGCATCTTGCGCATCGCTGCCGCGCGAAGCAGCTGGAGCACGCGCGCGCGCCGCCGCTCGAGCGCGATCAGCGCGCCGGCGTCGAGGGTCAGTCCTCGGCGAGGGCCTGTCGGGCCCATTTCAAGTCCTCTCGGCTGGGTTGCCCGTGCTCGGCTTCGATCTCATCGAGCACCTGCTC
>JALYRN010000468.1:0-646 GCA_030855295.1 Myxococcota bacterium
CCGCGCTCACCGCGCGCCTGGGCGAGGGCGGCGATGCGAGCTGGGGCGCGGGCGACGGCGAGGCGACGCCGGGGCCCGACGCGATCTACACGATGCGGCTGCCGAGCGGCGCGACCTTCCAGCTCGTCGGCCTGCACGTCCGCACGCGCGAGCTCGCGCGCTGGGTGAACATCACGCTCTGGTTCTCTCCCGAGCCCGACGTCGACTTCGGCGCCGATCGACCCGAGGCGATCCGCGCGCTCGGCGGTCCGTGGTCGTCCTACAAGATGTGCGTCGCGATCGATCACGACGAGCACGACGCCGATCCGAGCGGCGGCCTCGCGGAGGACGCGCCCTCGCTCGCGGCGGCCCTCGCCGCGGTGCACGAGGGACGCGGCGCGCCGTCGTGGTGCTCGAACCCGTACATCGACGCCGGCCCCGGCCTCGTGCGCTCGAACTGCGTCGGCTGCCATCAGCACGCGATGAGCGGCGTGCGCCCCGCCGAGATCGCGACCGACGAGGCGCGCTTCCCCGAGAGCGGCCGCCTCCAGATGCGCAACAACTTCCCCGCCGACGAGACCTGGGCCTTCGACGCCGGCGACGACCTCGCCGCCGAGCTCGCGAACGTCGTCGCCTACTGGGAGAGCGCGCCCTGATCCCCGTGCGG
>JALYRN010000468.1:746-5650 GCA_030855295.1 Myxococcota bacterium
GCCCTCCGGGACGAGCACTCCTGCTGGTCACCGGAAAAAACGGCTCGCCCGCTCCGGTCCCTTCCGTCCGCGCGCCGAGCGCGCTCCCGTGCGGGCCCTCCGGGACGAGCACTCCTGCTGGTCACCGGAAAAAACGGCTCGCCCGCTCCGGTCCCTTCCGTCCGCGCGCCGAGCGCGCTCCCGTGCGGGCCCTCCGGGACGAGCACTCCTGCTGGTCACCGCATCGCGTCGTCGCCCAGGGAGTCGCGCTTCTGCTTGCGCTCGAGGAAGTCGCGGAACGCGCGCCGGCGCTTCGCCTCGTCGCGGCCCGCGCTCGACGTCGCGGCGACCGGCTCGCTGCGCCCCCAGATCACGAGCACGTTGATCGTGAGCGCGAGGTTGCCGAACGACTCGAACGGCCACGCGTACTCCGGCCAGGCCGACCCCGCGAGGAACGTCGCGATCATCGCGATCGCCGCGGGCCACAGGCGCTTCTCGATCGCCGCCGCGGTCAGCGATGCGCACACGGCGTAGAGCAGCAGCACGAGCGGTCGCGTGCTCTCGTACGAGACCCCGAGCCTCCACGTGACCGCGAAGAGCGCGAGCTGGCCCGCGAGCACGGCCGCCACCGCGCGCACGAGGCTGCGGTTGAGCGCCGTCCTCGCCAGCGCCGAGCGCGCCCAGTACCCGAGCGCGCTCGCGATCACCAGCGTGATCGCCGACGAGAGGATCGGCATGCGCTGATCGATCGTCGGGTCCGCGCGCTCCATGAAGAACCCGATCCACGGGAGGATCGTCCACATCACACCCAGCGTCGTGCTGACCAGGAGCCGCGTGCGCCGCCCCACCGAGCGATCGAGATCGCGCGCCATCGCGTCGCGCGACGCTTCTTCGCGCTCCTTCGCGCGCCGCGCGTCGTTCACGCGCTGGCGGAGCTCGCCCGACGGACGCACCAGCTCGCCCATCAGCAGCGCCGCCGCCTTGGGGTCACCCTGATCGAGCTCGAGCTCGATCATCAGCTCGAGCGCGCGCCGCAGCCCCGCGCGCGCGATCTCGTTCTCGTGCCAGATCTGCAGCGCCTCGAGGAACCCGAACCGGCACTCACCGAACACGTGGTAGAGCCGCAGCCGCGCGTCGTCGGCGTCGCCGATCGGCTTGGCGCGCTCTTCTTCCAGCGCGCGCAGCCGGCGCTCGGCGTCGGCCGCGAGCTGCAGCGAGCTGCGGTGCTCGAGGTAGCGGAAGAGCTCCCCCCGCAGCTGCTCCGCGCTCTCGTAGCGCGCCTCGGGCTCTCGCTGCATCGCGCGCCGCACGATGCGCGCGAGCTCCGCCGGCGTGCCCTCCGGCAGCGCCGGCTCCGACCGGGCGACGCTCGCGAGCATCTCCAGGAACGAGCCACCCTCGTGCGGCGGCCGCCCCACGATGATCTCGAAGAGCAGCGCGCCGAGGAGATAGATGTCGGTCCGCGGGCCGATGCGCGACGGCTCACCGCCCATCATCTCGGGCGCGAGGTACGCGGGCGTGCCGGCCAGGTCCGTCGCGTCCTTCGCGAGCGGCAGGCGTCCGGTGCCGTCGTCCTCCAGCGCGACGGCGATGCCCCAGTCGAGCAGGTAGACCTCGCCGAACTCGCCGATCATCACGTTGTCGGGCTTCAGATCGCGATGCACGATCCCGCGGCTGTGAGCGAACGAGATCGCGTTGCACACCTGCAGCAAGATCCGGATGTTCCACTCGAGCGGATCGACGACGCCCTCGCGCTCCTTCAGCAGCGCGCGCGCGTGCATCAGGTTCGACCACGCCTCGCCGCTGATCTTCTTGAGGACGATCCGCGGGCTGCCGCTGTCGTCGAGCGAGAGATCGTAGACCGGCACCACGTTCGGGTGCTCGAGCGAGCCGGTGATCCACGCCTCGCGCAGCAGCTTCAGGGTGGTGTGCTCGCTGCGGATCTCGTCGCGGAGCAGCTTGATGGCGACCTCGCGCCCGAGCGCGAGCTGCGTGCCGACGTACACGATCCCCATGCCGCCGCGGCCGATCGGCGCGCGCATCTCGACCGCGGCGCCGCCGGAGGGCATCGCACGCAGCACCTCGATCGCGCGCGGCGCGGCGTGCACCGGGCCGCCCGCCGTGTCGGGCGCGATCGTCGCGGTCGGCACGTGCTCGATCGTCTGAGCTTCCGCGGCGATCGCCTCGATCCGCGCGTCGAGCGCGCGCCCCAGCTCGTCGTCGACCGTCGCCATCCCCGCGGCGGATCCTACTCGCGACCGGGGTCCCTGCGTCGACCTTCGCGTGATCGGCACCCGGATCCAGCAATACGACGTGCGCTCCGACGTGGCGGTCGCGTCGGCGGATCTCGAGCCCTGGTACCTGGTGCTCGATCACCAGGTGCAGGTGGCCCCGTACGCGTCGATCACGGCGCGAGCGGCTCCCCGCTCGCGGCGGCGCTCGCGATCGCGCTCGGCGTCGCGCTCACGGCGCGCCGTCGCCGCCGCTGCAGCACCTCGCTCGATGCGCTGATTTCCGGCGGCCGGCCGGACGGGGTTGCGCCGTGCGCGCGGCCGGCGTACCGAACCGGCTCGCATGAGTGCTCCTCCGGCTCCTTCCGCCGAGATGCCGCGCCGGCCGAGCGTTCCCGCGGACGCGCTGCAGCTCGCGCTCTACGGCGTGACGATCCTCGCGAGCGCGTTCTTGCTGTTCGGCGTGCAGCCGATGGCGGGCAAGGCGCTGCTGCCGCACCTCGGCGGGGTGCCGGGCGCGTGGACCGCGTGCCTGCTCTTCTTCCAGGCCGCGCTGCTGGTCGGCTACGGGTACGTGTGGCTGAGCGCGCGCGCGCTGTCGCCACGCCTGCGCGTGATCCTGCACCTGGCGATCGCGTGCGTGCCGATCGCCGTGCTCGTCCCGTTCGCGTATCCCGATGGGCCCGAGGGCATCGTCGCGGTCGACGCGCCGGCGACCTGGGCGCTCGCCTTCCTGGCGCTCAACGTCGGCGCGTCGTTCACGGTGCTGAGCGCGACCGGGCCGCTGCTGCAGCACTGGTTCGCGCACACCTCGTCGCGCCGGCCGTACTTCCTCTATGCGGCGAGCAACGCCGGCAGCCTCGGTGCGCTGCTCGCGTATCCGTTCCTGATCGAGCCGTGGCTCGACGTCGCGGAGCAGGCGCGCGCGTTCCACGTCGGGCTCGTCGTCGTGACGCTCGGGATCGCGATGTGCGGCGCGATCGCGCTGACGCGCGGGGCTCCGCGCGAGCTCGAGGTGCCCGCGGGCGTCGACGCCGTGCGGCCGTCGTGGCGTCGCCGCGCGACGTGGGTCGGTCTCGCGTTCGTGCCGGCGATGCTGCTCGCGGGCTCGACGAGCTACCTGTCGCTCGACCTCGCGCCGGTGCCGCTGCTGTGGGTGGTTCCCCTCGCCGTGTACCTCGCGAGCTTCGTGGTCGCGTTCTCCGAGCGCGTGCCCGCGCCGCATCCCCACGTGGGCCGCGCCGCGTGCCTGGTCGCGGTGGTGCTCGTGCTCGTGACGGTCTCGCACGCGAACGAGCCGGTGTGGCTGCTCGCGCTGCTGCACCTGGCGTTCCTCGGCACCGGCAGCTGGATCGCGCACCGCCGCCTCGCCGACGACGCGCCGCATCCGCGCGATCTGCCCGAGTTCTACGCCTGGATCGCGCTCGGAGGCGTGCTCGGCACGCTGGTGACCGGCGTGCTCGCGCCCGCCGTCCTGCCCGATCTCTTCGAGTATCCGGTCGCGATCGCGCTCGCGTGCGCGACCCGCGCGAAGAGCGGCGTCGTGGTGGACGATCGCGAGCCGAAGTGGGATCTCCTGCACGCCGCGATCGCCGCGCTGCTCGTGCTCCTGCCCGCGTACGTGATCGTGCCGCTGCTCGATCTCGACGCGCCGCAGCTGGTCGCGCTCGCGTCGTTCGGGCCCGCGGCGATCTACGCGTATCGATGGATGCCGCTGCGCCGGCGCTACACGCTCTGCCTGCTCGCGCTGGTGGCGGCCGGATCGCTGACGCAGGTCGGCGGCGAGCGGCGCCTGACGACGCGCTCGTTCTTCGGCGTGCTGCGCGTCGTCGACGACGTGGCCGCGAACGAGCGTCACGTGCTGCACGGCACGACGCTGCACGGCACCCAGCGGCTCGCCGAGCGCGACGCGTGCGTGCCGATGGCCTACTACGTCCGCGAGGGCTCGCTCGGCTGGGCGTTCGATGCGCACCGCGCGCGTGGCGGCTCCGGGCGCACGCTGGCGATCGGCCTCGGCGCGGGCTCGACGGCTTGCTACGCCGAGCCCGGCGAGCCGTGGCGCTTCGTCGAGATCAATCCCGACGTCGTGCGCGTCGCCGAAGATCCCGAGTGGTTCACGTACCTGCGCGAGAGCCCGAGCCGCCGCGTCGAGGTCACGCTCGGCGACGGACGGCTCGGCGTCGCAGAAGAAGAGGACGGCAGCCTCGCGCTGATCGTGATCGACGCGTTCAACTCCGACTCGGTGCCCGTGCACCTGCTGACGCGCGAGGCGATCCGTCTCTATCTCGACAAGCTCGAGCCCGGCGGCTGGGCGGTGATGCACCTGTCCAACCGCGTGCTCGATCTGCGCGCGGTGCTGGCCGATGTGGTCGCGGCCGAGGGCGTCGTCGGTCGCGTCGGCGACTCCGAGCACGCGACCTGGGCGATCGTCGCCCGCCGCGACGAAGACCTCGCCGCGCTCGACGCCCGCTGGGTGCCGCTCGCGGGCGGCGCTCCGTCGCGCGCGTGGACCGACTCGTTCTCGAGCCTGTTCTCCGCGATCGCGCGCTGAGTCGACAGGAGTGCTCGCCCCGTAGGGCGCGTACGGAAGCGCGCGCTTCGCGCGCGGACGGAAGCGACCGGAGCGGGCGAGCCGATTTTTGGACAGCCGCTGAGTCGACAGGAGTGCTCGCCCCGTAGGGCGCGTACGGAAGC